>JBGUQP010000031.1:0-9934 GCA_045131145.1 Lachnospiraceae bacterium
AGAGACTGTCCGATGCTGTAAACAGATCGGTGCATGATAGGTCTGAGAGCGTTCAGCTTACTATCGATGATATAAGCGGTATCGCCAAGGACGATACTGCCGGTACAGTTGATTCCGGTTCTTCCGTTACAGCACAAAACATGCCGTATGAGACGGTACATGACGAAGCACCGGTTTCGGATATCACGGATGAAGACAGTCCGATATTGCAGGCGGAAGTCCCGATGCGGGATCCCGTAGTTGATCTGTATGAGTCATATCCGCAGGATACTGCCTCGGAAGAAATCCATAAAGAAGAAAGAATACACAGATCCGTACGGCAAAAGAGCAGGCCGAGGGTCAGGAGGAAGCTTGAGACAGGGCATATACTCTTTGGTATAGGCGTTGTTCTTGTTTTTGTTGCCGGCCTTATCTTTGCCACATCCATGTGGTCGATAATGCCTTCCCTTATAAAGGTTGCCACTCTGCTCACAGCAGCCATGTTCTTCATTGTAGTTGCATGGATCATGGAGTCGCGGCTTAAGCTGCGTGAGGCAAGTGTTACCATGTTTGTCCTCGGGGCGGCTTTTATGTCCCTTACAGTGATCGCGGTAGGTTATTTTGCATGGTTTGGCCGGGCATTTTCCCTTGGGGCATCATCGAGATATCTGGTTATTTCAATAAGCATCTGGGTATTGTGCGCTACTCTTATGCTCGGCTATAAGCTATACGGAAGTGTTGTCTTTGAGGTGATAGCATATACGGCATCCTGCGTGGCTCTTGCACTTCTTGTAAGGCATATTTCAGGCAGGGGTGAGGTTGCACTTCTTGCTACGGGTATCTATATGCTCGTTATGTTTCATTTCACCCTGCGCAGCATTGAAAGGATCCTCTCCCTTGGTTATGTGGTCTTAAGCCTTCTTCTGTATCTTGCTTTCGGCTTTAACGGTGTGATGAGCCTTGTGATGATCGTCTGCATTGCGATAATGCTCTTCATTGCCATAAACGGAGAAGGTGAGAACGGAAGTAATCCGTATGGCTGGATTTATTACGTTATCCCGGTTGTCGGTGCCTTCTTTATAATCAATACATCGGACGTTTTCAGGTTCACGGTTCCGCATGGGGATATTGTATGTAACATGCTCCTTGTGGATGCGGCCTTCTTCATATACAGATATGTTCCCATAAAGGGCAGGAAGAGGCTTGCCAACCTTTCATCTTTAATAACCCTGCTCATATGTTTTGCGATAAACTTCGGCAGGCTGTGGGATGTGATGGACAGGACCCATGACATAAGGTGGGATATCCTTGAGGTGCTTGCCCCTCTCATCATATGTGCGGTATCGATATTCCTGTTTGCTTTTGAATATTTAAGAACCGTTAAATCCCTTAAGAAGGAAGATACAGGTTTCAATACATGGTCTTACATCATAAGCCTTTGTATTTTTGTATTTATGAGCCTGTATACATTTGAACCGATCACGAAATATCTGTATGTAAAACACAGTCATTATTTTGGATCTCTCATTCCGACCGGTGTACTGGGCGTTACGATGCTTGCCATGATACTCTGTTATCATTACAAACGGGTGTCAAAGTCGCTCGAATGGCCTCTTATCGTGACCGACAGGCTTTTGAGCGTTATGCTGAACCTTGCCCTGATCATATCCTTTGTCTGGTTTACGGGGGTGAGCCACCGCTCGCAGGCATCATATCTGCTCAATCTTCCGCTTGTCGCAGTCATTATAATGTATCAGGCCCATATACGGATCAAAAAGAATAATCCCGACGGAATTGTTACAGCCCTGCTGTTTCCGTTTGTCCTTACATCCGGTATTGACGAGGTTATGGAATGGGTGTTTCCCGATGCGGAGCCGGTCAGTGAGAATGCGGTGTTTGAGACAGAGCTTATGATTTTCCTTGCAATCCTTGTGATCGGCTTCTTTGTATACAGGAAGCTCTTTAGCTATGACCGTACGGAGAAGAGGATCCTTATCGACTGGAACATCCTCATGGCCGGGATAATGCTGTTGATCGCTCTCGTTACGGGTGATTCTTATCTGATAGATCATCTGGAATTCAGGGCATGCATTGCCCTGGCGGTGTTTGTCCTTTATAAGGCGCTGCGGTTTAAGGACCTCGTTAGACGTATCGCATTTGCCTTTGTTGCGGCTTTCCTTTGCGCGGCGTATTCCGTACAGGATTTTGTTAAGTGGAATGCTGATTTTGACACCGAGCTCATATGCCTTTCGCTCCTTGCCTTTGCAGTCATCCTTAAGTATGTTATCTTCAGGAACAGGGAGAGGATCGTTTCCTATATAAGCTTCGGGATCATGAGCCTTTTCTTCCTTATAGAATGGTACAATATTGATATGATAGCTTCCGAACCTGCGATGCCGGTTCTTAATGTAAAGCTCACCATATTTATGTTTGTGACTCTCGGAGCCTTTGCTTACTGCTTATGGAAGAGATCTCTTATGGGTGATCTGCTGTCCCTTGTGCTTACAGTTCTGTTTGCGGCATCATGCATGGACAACAGGAGGGGCGGACATCTTATCATCGCGGCCGTCCTCTGTATTGCTCTTATCGTATATTTTTACAGGAAGGGCCGTCAGCCCCTGGCCATTATCCCTATAGTAACTCTTCTGGTGATCATTAATGATACACTTGAATCACGCCTTATGCAGTCTCTGGCCACCGGGAGCTTCGATATCTCGAACGGTATCCTTGTTGAAGCAGATCCCGATTATACGCCTCTCTGTATCATATGGCTCCTTGTGTTTGCCCTGATGCTCTTACTTGGCCGGTTCCTTCATACAGGGATCATCCGCAGGGCAGATGATGAGCATGCCTTCAGGATAGACTGGTTTACCGTCCTGTCGATCTTCCCGGTCCTGGCCGTACTGGGCCGCGGCAATGAGAATCTCAGATGGTCGGTATCCATTCTTATGGCCCTGTATCTTTTCGGATACTATAAGAGGGTTAAAGCCTTCTTCAATAAGCCCATACTTACGGCCATTTCCGTATGTATGGCAATAGCCTGGTGGACCCAGCCTATAGTAAGAGTCAGGGAGCTCTTTGTAACGGAATACCGGATACTGGGCTTTATCGCACTCGTTTTTGTGATAACCAAGGTTATATATAAGAAGGAACTCGATGGCGGACTTGATTTTATGTATTATGCATCTGTTGCTTCGGTCATATGGCAGTCGGTTTCGGCGATAAGGTCAGCAAAGCTTTTTGATGTTATAATATTGGGGGTTGTACTGCTTGCGATCATCATAGTCGCATTCGAGAAGAAGAGCAGGCAGTGGTTCCTCTTATCGGCCATATCCCTGGTATGTCTTTTCCTGTATATGTCGAGGGGCTTCTGGAGGAAGATCGTGTGGCCGGTTTATGTATTTGCGGTAGGAATTGTCCTAATTTTCTTTGCGACCAGGAACGAATACCGCAAGAAGCATCCTGTCCCTGAAGAGGATAAGAAGAAGTTCTTCGAGGGCTGGGGAAAGTAGGAGGAAGTTTTAAGTAAAGGAGGTAGAGGTATGAAGGAATGTTACATTTTTCTGGCAGAGGGTTTTGAAGAGATCGAAGCCCTTACGGTTGTTGATATCTTAAGGAGGGACAACATAGTAATTAAAACCGTTTCGGTAACCGGCAGGAAGGAGGTTGAAGGAGCTCATGCGATCAAAGTCATCGCCGACAAGCTGCTTAAGGATATAGACCTTAAGGATGCGGCCCTTCTTATTCTTCCCGGAGGTTCGCCGGGAACGCAGAATCTTAAAGAGTGTGAAGAACTGATGGATATGATAAGGGCCTTCTCGAATACCAACCGGCGTATAGCGGCCATATGTGCCGCCCCCACGATCCTCGGATCCCTGGGGCTTCTTGAGGGGAAGAATGCCTGCTGCTATCCGGGAATGGAGGACATGCTCACCGGTGCCAATGTAAGTATGGAAGAAGTTGTCACCGACGGCAATATCACCACATCAAGGGGTATGGGAACGGCTATCCCCTTCGCTCTTGAACTCGTAAGGCTCTTCGATTCCAAAACAGAAGCCATGGCCTTAAAGAGGAAAATAGTATATAACCATTAGTGTCTTACATATTATACTGGAAATTCTATAATGTGTATGTTATACTAGCGTACTGAGTAATTGTATTTTGCATTTTTTTTTAGTAGATATTTAGGAGGAATCAGTCAGAAATGAGTATGCAGGTAGAGAAGCTTGAACACAATATGGCTAAGCTTACCATAGAGGTGGGAGCGGATGAATTTTTAAAGGCAATGACCAAGGCCTACCAGAAGAACAAGAATAAGATGAGCATCCCCGGTTTCAGGAAGGGCAAGGTGCCCCAGCAGATGATCGAGAAGATGTACGGTCCCGAGGTTTTCTATGAGGATGCGGCCAACATCATAATACCCGATGCTTATGAAAAGGAACTGGCTGAGAACAAGGAAATAGAGGTTGTATCACAGCCTTCGATAGATGTTACCCAGTGCGAGAAGGGCAAGTCATTCATCTTCACAGCTGAAGTTGCCTTAAAGCCCGAGATCGAGCTCGGAAAGTACAAGGGTGTTAAGATCGACAAGATCGAGACCGATGTGACCGATGAAGAGGTTGAAAAGGAGATCGATAAGGAGCGGGAGTCCAATGCTCGTACCATTACCGTAGAGGACAGGCCTGTCAAGGATAAGGATATGACCATAATCGACTTTGAAGGCTTCGTTGACGGTGAGGCTTTCGAGGGAGGCAAGGGTGAGAATTATCCCCTTACGATCGGTTCAGGCTCGTTCATTCCCGGTTTCGAGGACCAGCTTATCGGTGCCCAAATAGGTGAGGAGACCGAGGTTAAGGTGACTTTCCCTGAGGATTATCATGCAGAAGAGTTAAAGGGTAAGGATGCCGTATTCAAGGTAACGGTACATGAGATCAAGGAGAAGGAGCTTCCCGACCTTGATGATGAGTTTGCAAGCGAGGTATCCGAGTTCGATACACTTAAAGAATATAAGGAAGATGTTAAGAAGAAGCTTCTTGAGAAGAAGGAATCGGAAGCCAAGAGACAGAGGGAGGATGCCGTGATCGAAGCTATCGTTAAGGATTCCAAGATGGATATCCCCGATGCCATGATCGACACCCAGACCCGCCAGATGGCACAGGATTACGCCGGAAGGCTTCAGCAGCAGGGCCTTACCCTGGAGCAGTACTTCCAGTTTACGGGAATGGATATGGATAAGTTCCTTGAGCAGATGAGGCCGGGAGCACGGAAGAGGATCGAGTCAAGGTTGGTGCTTGAGGCAGTTGCGGGGGCTGAGAACTTCGAGATATCGGATGAAGAATTCGATCATGAGATAGACAGGATGGCCGAGATGTACCAGATGGAGGCCGATAAGCTTAAGGACCTTATGGGTGATTACGAGAAGGAGCAGATAATCGAAGATCTTAAGATCCAGAAGGCTGTCGACTTCGTGACCGAGAACTGCAAAGAGAGCAAGCCCAGGTCATCCAAAAAGAAGGATGCCGAGGACTGATACCCGGGTTTGAAGGGTTAGAGTTACAATGATCGATAAGGAGGTTTAGATGAGCTTAGTACCTTATGTCATAGAGCAGACAAGCCGCGGGGAGCGGTCATATGATATTTTTTCAAGGCTCTTAAAGGAGCGTATCGTATTTCTGGGTGAAGAGGTCAATAACACGACTTCGAGCCTTATAGTTGCCCAGATGATGTTCCTTGAAGCGGAGGATCCTGATAAGGATATCCACTTCTATATCAACAGCCCCGGAGGTTCGGTAACCGACGGATATGCTATTTATGATACCATGCACTACGTTAAATGCGATGTTGCCACCTACTGCATGGGCATGGCTGCCAGCATGGGCGCCTTCCTGCTTGCAGGAGGTGAAAAGGGTAAGAGGTTTGCCCTGCCCAATGCCGAAGTGATGATCCATCAGCCTCTTGGCGGTGCCAAGGGCCAGGCAACCGAGATTGAGATCGCAGCCAAGCAGATACTCCGTACCAAGGAGAACTTAAACAGGATCCTGTCGGAGAACACAGGCAAGCCCATCGAGGAGATCGCAAGGGATACCGAGCGTGATAACTGGATGACAGCCCAGGAAGCACTTGACTACGGTCTTATCGACAAGATAATCACGACGCGCAGCTAACTTCAGGGCGTGCGGTTAGTAAGATATAAGGGGTTAATGAGGAATTAAAATGGCAGGAAAGATGGATGAACGTATAAGGTGCTCCTTCTGCAACAAGCCGGAGAATCACGTGCGCAAGCTTATTGCGGGACCGGCGGGAGCATATATATGCGATGAGTGCATAGAGATATGCATGGATATAATAAGGGACGAACTGGGTGATGATGATTTTTTCGATGAAGAAGAGAGTGAAGGCAGCCTTCACATCAATCTCTTAAAGCCCAGGGAGATCAAGGAATTCCTTGATGAGAACGTTATCGGTCAGGAGGAAGCCAAGAAGGTACTGTCGGTAGCCGTATATAACCATTATAAGAGGGTTACCGCCAAGGAATCTCCTGATGATGTTGAACTCCAGAAGTCCAACATCATCATGCTTGGTCCCACGGGTTCCGGTAAGACACTGCTTGCCCAGACCTTAGCCAAGATAATAAACGTACCCTTCTGTATTGCGGATGCCACCGCACTTACCGAAGCAGGTTACGTGGGTGAGGATGTAGAGAACATCCTGCTTAAGCTCATTCAGGCGGCTGATTATGACATCAAGCGCGCCGAGCTTGGCATCATCTATATAGATGAGATAGATAAGATAACCAGGAAGTCCGAGAACGTGTCGATAACCCGTGATGTTTCGGGTGAGGGCGTTCAGCAGGCCCTTCTTAAGATAATAGAGGGAACGCAGGCTTCGGTACCGCCTCAGGGAGGAAGGAAGCATCCCCATCAGGAACTTATCCAGATAGATACGACCAATGTTCTCTTCATATGCGGCGGAGCCTTTGAGGGACTTGATAAGATAGTCGAGAACAGGCTTGACAGGAAGTCGATCGGTTTCGGAGCCGAGATCAAGCAAAAGAACGAGACCGATATGAACGAGCTCCTGCGCCAGGTTCAGCCCGAGGATCTTGTTAAATACGGTATCATTCCCGAATTCGTGGGCCGTGTCCCGATAGGGGTGTCCCTGCAGGGTCTTGACGAGGATGCGCTTGTAAGGGTACTGACTGAACCCAAGAATGCGATAATCAAGCAGTATGAGCGTCTCTTTGAGATGGATGGGGTTGAGCTTAAGTTCGAGGATGATGCGATCCGCGAGATAGCTAAGAAAGCCCATGAGCGCAAGACAGGTGCAAGAGGACTGAGGTCCATTCTTGAGAAGCTTATGATGGAGCTCATGTTTGAGATACCTTCCGATGAAAGGATCCACAAGGTTGTCATCACGGCTGCCGCAGTAAGGGACGGCGGCGAACCGCTCATCATGAGACGGAGCGGTAAGCTGAAGAAGACAGCGAATTAGGGAACCATCAGTGCATAAGACTTGAAAGATGCCGCCGGCAAAACGGCGGCATTTGTAAACGAGGTGTATAATGCCCGGACGTGTATATAAGAAAAAATTACCCCTGGTAGTTGCCGGCGGCCTGTGTGTGATACCCGGAATGATCATCCATTTCGATATTACAGGCAAGAGCGCTGTCAAGGCAATAGAGAAGGCCATGGTCCAGAAGGACCAGCAGGTCTTCATTACCATGCACAGGGAAGATGAGGATCCCAAAGAGTATGATATGTATCTTTGGGGATGTATCTGTGTGATCAAGCAGGTGATCAAGCTTCCAGACAAGACTATAAGAGTGCTTATCGAGGGAGTCAGACGGGCAGTGATCGATGGGATCGAAACTCTGGATGAAGGCTTAAGGATAGTAACCGTAAGGCCTCATACCGGCGAGAGCACCGAAAGCTATGAGAAGGAGACAGACCCTGAGAGGGTGGCTCTTATCCAGTCCTTTATGGAGACCATGAAGGAGTATCTTAAATACAATCCCCGGATTGAGAAGATACTCAGTAAATGCAAGGTAAGTTCGGTACCCTTTGCCGACCTTATGGATATGTATGCGGCGCATCTTCCCATGCCCGCCAGGGACCGTCAGAAGCTGTTGGAAGCGGAAGGGGACAGGGAACGAGCAGTTGTTTTCCTTGCAATACTCGAAAATGAGATCAATATCCTCAAGGCCCGCCAGGACTTACAGGAGCAGGTGCGGGAGAGGGTAGATAAAAACCAGAGGGAGTACTTCCTGCGTGAGCAGCTTAAGGCAATAAGGGATGAACTTGATGAGAAGGGATCCCGAACCGATGAAGAGGAATACCTTGAGAAGACCGAGGCGCTGCCGGCATCCGAAGAAGTTAAGGAGAAGCTTAAAAAGGAAATAGACCGCCTGTCACAGGTTGCTTCATACTCTTCGGAGAGCGGGGTTATAAGAGGTTATATAGAGACTCTTCTTGAGATGCCATGGGACAGAAGAAGTACTGACAATAACGATCGTGATAATGCGGAGAAGATACTTAACGAAGATCATTACGGTCTCGTAAAGGTCAAGGAGAGGATGCTGGAATTTCTGGCAGTAAGAGCCATAAAAGCCGATGGCAGCGGAGGCGGGATACTCTGCCTTGTAGGGCCTCCGGGAACGGGTAAGACCAGTATTGCAAAGTCAGTAGCCAGGGCCCTTAACAGAGAGTATGTGCGTATCAGCTTAGGCGGAGTACGCGATGAAGCTGAGATAAGGGGCCATCGCAAAACCTATGTTGGGGCAATGCCCGGCCGTATAGCCATGGCCATTAAGAATGCAGGTGTCAAGAATCCCCTTATTCTTCTCGATGAGATAGATAAGATGAGCAGTGACTACAGGGGTGATACCGCATCGGCTCTGCTTGAAGTACTTGACAGTGAGCAGAATAACAAATTCAGGGATCATTATATCGAGCTTCCCATAGATCTGTCCGAAGTCTTCTTTATAGCAACGGCCAATTCGCTTTCGGATATACCGAGGCCCCTTTTTGACCGAATGGAGGTAATAGAGGTAACCTCTTATACCGAAAACGAGAAGTTCCATATAGCGAAGGAATACCTTATACCCAAACAGCTTGAAAAGAACGGACTTAAAAAGAGTTACCTTACCATAAATGATAAGGCCCTTGAAAAGATAATACGCGGATATACCAGGGAAGCAGGTGTAAGGAACCTCGAGCGTAAGATCGGTGAGCTTGCAAGGAAGAGCGCCAGGATGATAATGCAGGACAAAGTTAAGAGTGTCCGTGTTTCGGCAAGGAACCTTGAAGAGTATCTGGGTAAGGTCCGTTACGAGTATGACCATGCAAATGAAAGGCCTGAAGTAGGTATTGTAAGAGGACTTGCATGGACGGCAGTCGGAGGCGATACCCTTCAGATCGAGGTAAATGTGATGCCCGGCAAGGGAGAGCTTAAGCTGACCGGCCAGCTTGGAGACGTAATGAAGGAATCGGCTCAGACAGGCGTAAGCTTTATAAGGTCGATGGGCAGCAGGCTTAAGGTTGAAGCGGATTATTTCACTACGCATGACTTTCACATACATATACCGCAGGGATCGGTGCCAAAGGACGGACCTTCGGCAGGTATAACCATGGCGACAGCCATATATTCAGCCATAACCGGCATTAAGGTAAGACATGATGTGGCCATGACCGGCGAGATAACCCTTCGCGGTCGTGTCCTTCCTATCGGAGGTCTTAAGGAAAAGACACTTGCCGCTAAAAACGCGGGTATAAAAACGGTCCTTGTTCCTTCGAGGAATAAGAAGGATATTGAGGAGATCGATGAAGAGATCCTTGACGGACTTAAAATAGTCTATGTCGAGAAGATGGAGACCGTGCTTGATAATGCCCTTGTAAAGTAGGAAATAACAGGAAATGAAGATAAAGAATGTAAGCCTGGAAACCGTATGCGGTATAAC
>JBGUQP010000032.1:0-2355 GCA_045131145.1 Lachnospiraceae bacterium
CGATAAGAAGCCTCTTGGGATCTGTTGAAAGTGTAGTCTTACCTGTTCCTGAAAGACCGTAGAAGATAGCTGTGTGCTTACCTTCCATATCTGTGTTGGCTGAGCAGTGCATTGAAGCAATACCCTTAAGAGGAAGATAGTAGTTCATCATTGAGAACATACCCTTCTTCATCTCGCCGCCGTACCATGTATTAAGGATAACCTGCTCACGGCTTGATACGTTGAAAGCTACACAGGTCTCGGAATTAAGACCAAGCTCCTTATAATTGTCAACCTTAGCCTTTGAAGCTGTATAAACAACAAAGTTAGGCTCGAAGTTAGCTTCTTCCTCAGCTGTAGGCTGGATGAACATATTCCTTACGAAATGTGCCTGCCATGCAACTTCCATGATGAAACGAACTGCCATCCTGGTGTCCTTGTTGGCGCCGCAGAAAGCATCAACAACGAAAAGTCTCTTGTTTGAGAGCTCTGTCTTGGCAAGATCCTTAACTACTGCCCAGGTCTCCTCGCTCATGGGATGGTTATCGTTCTTGTATGCATCAGAAGTCCACCATACAGTGTCCTTGCTGTTTGCATCCATAACGATGTACTTATCTTTAGGTGAACGACCGGTGAACTCACCTGTCATAACGTTAATGGTATCAAGCTCGGTCATCGTACCTACATCGAATCCTGTAAGACCAGCCTTGGTCTCCTCATCATACAGCATCTCGTATGAAGGGTTGTAAACGATCTCGGTTGCACCGGTGATACCATACTTGGTTAAATCAACATTTGCCATAATTCTACCTCTTCCTTTCATAAATCAATATATGTTCAATAGATAACTATGAACTGACCGACTAATATTCTAACACGAGACTTAGCCTTTGACAACTCAAATTTACTTCTCTATTGAGCCATACATAAAGTACCAGTAACCATAGGGTGAATGCCAGGTATTCTTAAGATTCGTCTTCTGGAGCCAGAAGTCGTTGTAGTAAGCAACAGGTGCACATCCGGCATCATCAAGCATTATCTGCTCAGCCTTATGGAGCTCATCATAATGCTCTGAAAGGTCAGTCGTACTCCTGGCTGCTTCGATCGCGGCATCAAATTCGGGATTGGAGTATTTACCGTCGTTGTTACCGTTACCTGTTTCCAGGAGGTTGATCATGTTTGAAGGATCATCCCAGTCATAAACCCAGCCGTTACGCGCAACATCAAAGTTACCTGCTCTTCTGTCTGCGGTGACTGTCTTCCACTCCTGGATATCAATGGTCATATCAAGCCCAAGCTCACCCCATGCACTCTGAAGATACTCTGCAACTGCCTTATGATAAGCGGTATCATTGGTAAGATACTTAAACGAAGGGAAGCCCTGACCGTCGGGATAACCGGCCTCTGCAAGGAGTGATTTTGCCTTCTCAAGATCCGCATCGTAATTATCTACGTCGAAATGATCACCGTACTTTTCCTTCGTTACATCCTCAAATGATGATCCGTCCTTCTCATCCGAAACACCGGGGCCTACGAAATTGGTTGCCGGTGAATATGTACCCTGCATGATGGTTCCGGCAACATACTTCCTGTCGATCGCAAGGGAAAGGGCTTCACGCACCTTGGCATCATTGAAGGGTTCCTTATTACAGTTAAAGGTCACGTAATAGGTTCCCATTATGGGTTCGATATTAAACTCCTCACTGCTTGAGAGAGAAGGGATCTCCTCGGTGGGAACGTCCTTGATCATATCGATATCGCCATTCTGGTAAGCTGAATATGCAGCATTTGAATCTTCGATAAGGTGCCATACGATCTTATCAAAGGTAATATTTGCAGCGTCCCAGTAGTTGGGGTTCTTCTCAAATACGATCTGCGCACCATCGGTAAAATCAGTCATGTAATAAGGACCGTCAGTGATATAGTTTTTGGGATTGGTCCACCAGCTGTCACCGTTGGCTTCTATCGTAGCCTGCTGTACGGGAACCATAACAGCAAATGCGCATATCTTGTCAAAGTAAACGCAGGGACTTGAAAGTTCAACCACGAATGTCTTATCATCCGGTGCGGAAACAGCAAGTGCATCAAGGTTACCCTCTGAAGCCTCGTCAAATCCCTTGATCTGGTTCATAAGATCATAACCATAGGGAGCCGCCGTGGCAGGATCCGCGATCCTCTTCCATGAATAAACAAAATCATTCGCCGTAAGTGCACTTCCGTCCGACCACTTAAGACCATCCCTTAAATGGAAGGTCCAGATAAGTCCGTCGTCGCTGACATCATAGCTCTCGGCAAGGCCGCTGACAATATTGTTGTCCCTGTCAAACTTAAGAAGGCCTTCAAATGCATGGAGGATCATGTTTGCACCGTCAACAG
>JBGUQP010000033.1:0-8298 GCA_045131145.1 Lachnospiraceae bacterium
AAAGGAAGCTTGAAGGCTTAAAAGTACTTGATGAATAATTGTTTTTTGTGTATTATAGAACGAGTTATTGAAATGGAGGGAATGAGATGACACTTTTACTGACACAGCAGGCTACGGGTGCGGCTCAGTTAGTGCCCATGTTGGCTTGGCTGGCTGTCTTCGGTGTGGCGATCTACTTTATGATGATCAGGCCCCAGAAGAAGGAACAGGCTAAGCACGATGCTATGATGGCTGATCTTGCTGTCGGAGATTATGTACTTACGACTGCAGGCTTTTACGGAGAGATCATTGATATTGATGATGATACGGTAATAGTGGAGTTCGGCAGCAACAAGAACTGCAGGATTCCCATGAAGAAGACTGCGATCTCGGAAGTTGAGAAGGCCGGAGCTGAGTAGAAAACAATTAATCTGTGTTTATATGAGGGATGTCCGGTAGGGCATCCCCATTCTTGAATATGGAGTAACTAAGCAGAACAGTAAAAATGCGTGGTATTCTGCGTATGTATTGAAAGGAAGCAGCATGAAATACAGGATTGCAAGTATTAAGGGAGACGGAATAGGACCAGAGATAGTCACACAGGCACAGAAGGTGCTTGAAAAAGTGGCCGGTAAATACGGACACGAGTTTGAATTTGTCGAGCTTTTAATGGGAGGCTGTTCAATAGATAAATACGGTATACCCCTTACCGATGAAACGATAGCTGAGGCAAAGAAGTCAGATGCCGTGCTTATGGGGTCTATCGGCGGCAATACCGCAACATCCCCCTGGTATAAGCTCGAACCTTCAAAACGTCCGGAAGCAGGGCTTCTGGGGATAAGGAAGGCTCTTAATCTTTTTGCCAATTTAAGGCCCGCTTATCTCTATCCCGAACTTAAGGAAGCGTGTCCCCTTAAGGAGGAGGTTGCCGACAAGGGCTTTGATATGATGATGATGCGGGAACTCACCGGTGGTCTTTACTTTGGTGAGCGCTATACAAAAGAGGTCGACGGAGTGATGACAGCTGTTGATACACTCACATATAACGAGAACGAAATAAGGAGAATAGCCGTCAAGGGATTTGATATAGCAATGAAGCGCCGCAAGAAGGTAACCCTTGTCGATAAGGCTAATGTACTTGACTCTTCCAGGCTGTGGCGCAAGGTTACGGACGAAGTGGCTAAGGACTATCCGGAGGTTGAATACGGGGTGATGCTTGTTGACAATGCGGCAATGCAGCTTGTCAAGGACCCTGCCCAGTTCGATGTTGTCCTTACTGAGAACATGTTCGGCGATATCCTTTCCGATGAGGCATCCATGATCACCGGTTCGATAGGAATGCTTCCTTCAGCCTCACTTAATGAGACAAAGTTCGGACTCTATGAACCTTCGGGCGGATCCGCTCCGGATATTGCAGGTAAGAACATAGCCAATCCTATAGCGACAATACTTTCCGCAGCTATGATGCTTCGCTATTCCTTTGATCTGGACAAGGAAGCGGATGCCATAGAAAATGCCGTAAAGCAGGTGCTTAAGGAAGGTTACAGGACCATAGATATTGCAAAACCGGGTGAGCCTCAGGTTAAATGCGACGAAATGGGCGACCTGATAGCCGCAAGAGTATAATGAAGACACGGGGACGGTTCTTTTGTCTTCATACTGATACAGCAGTTTCACAAATTACAAAGGATATAGTATAGAGAGGAGAAAAAATGGTAAGTGATAACATGAAATGCGGTATGCAGCAGGCACCGGCGCGTTCACTTCTTAACGCACTCGGATATACACCCGAGGAGATAAAGAAGCCCATGGTAGGTATCGTGTGCTCATACAATGAGATAGTTCCGGGTCATATGAACCTTGATAAGATAGCTGAGGCTGTTAAGCTGGGTGTTGCCGAAGCGGGCGGTACTCCGGTTATGTTCCCCGCCATAGCGGTCTGTGACGGTATTGCGATGGGTCATATAGGGATGAAGTATTCACTTGTCACCAGGGATCTTATTGCCGATTCAACCGAGGCTATGGCCATCGCCCATCAGTTTGATGCACTTGTCATGATCCCTAACTGTGATAAGAATGTTCCGGGGCTTTTAATGGCAGCCGCCAGGGTTAACGTACCTACGGTATTTGTATCCGGTGGTCCCATGCTGGCAGGTCATGTTAAAGGAAGGAAGAGAAGCTTGTCTTCCATGTTCGAAGCCGTTGGTGAATATGCCGCAGGCAAGATCACGGAAGAAGATGTTACAGAATACGAAGAAAAGGTATGTCCCACATGCGGATCGTGCTCCGGCATGTATACGGCCAATTCCATGAACTGTCTTACAGAGGTTCTGGGCATGGGGCTTCCGGGTAACGGTACAATACCGGCTGTTTATTCCGAGAGGCTTAAGCTTGCAAAGAGAGCAGGCTATGCTGTAATGGATATGTTAAATAAGAATATAAGGCCCCGCGATATCATCACGAAAGACTCGATCCTTAATGCTCTTACGGTTGATATGGCGCTCGGATGTTCAACCAATTCCATGCTCCATCTTCCGGCAATAGCACATGAGATCGGATTTGACTTTGATATATCATTTGCAAATCCGATAAGCGAGAAGACACCCAACCTGTGTCATCTTGCTCCCGCAGGTCCCACATATATGGAAGACCTTAACGAGGCAGGCGGAGTGTATGCCGTCATAAAGGAACTGTGTGATATAGGACTTATAAATAAGGATTGTATGACAGTAACCGGAAAGACCATAGGAGAAGCCGTTAAGAACGCAGTCAACAGAGATCCCGAGGTCATAAGGACAGTTGATAATCCTTACTCCAAGACAGGTGGTCTTGCAGTCCTTAAGGGTAACCTGGCACCTGACGGATCTGTTGTAAAGAGATCGGCAGTAGTTCCCGAAATGCTTAAGCATGAAGGACCTGCAAGAGTATTCGACTGTGAAGAGGACGCTATCGAGGCCATCAAGGGCGGTAAGATAGTCGAGGGTGACGTGGTCGTTATAAGGTATGAAGGGCCCAAGGGAGGTCCCGGTATGAGGGAGATGCTTAATCCCACATCGGCCATAGCGGGAATGGGCCTTGGCTCAACCGTAGCACTTATAACGGACGGCCGTTTCTCAGGCGCATCAAGGGGAGCTTCGATAGGTCATGTGTCTCCCGAAGCTGCGGTGGGCGGACCCATAGCCCTTGTTGAGGAAGGCGATATAATTGAGATAGATATAAACAATTATTCAATAAATCTTAAGGTTTCGGATGAAGAGCTAAATAAGAGAAGGGAAGCCTGGACACCGAGAGAGCCAAGGGTAACGACGGGATATCTGGCAAGATATGCAGCTATGGTTACGAGCGGAAATCGAGGAGCGATACTTGAGATCAAATAAAGGAGTGTAATATGCAGTTAACAGGATCGGAAATTGTAATCGAATGTTTGAAGGAGCAGGGAGTTGATACCGTATTCGGGTATCCTGGAGGCACCATTCTGAATATTTATGATGCCCTCTATAAACATCCTGAGATCAGGCATATTTTAACCAGTCATGAGCAGGGAGCCGCCCATGCGGCTGACGGCTATGCAAGGGCAACAGGTAAGGTCGGCGTGTGCATGGCAACGTCGGGTCCCGGTGCTACCAATCTGGTAACGGGTATAGCTACGGCTTTTATGGATTCTATACCCATTGTGGCCATTACCTGTAATGTTAATCTTCCGGCTCTTGGTAAGGACAGCTTCCAGGAGGTGGATATAGCAGGTGTGACCATGCCCATAACCAAACACGGTTATATTGTGAAGGATATTAACAACCTGGCAGAAACCGTCAGGAAGGCCTTTGCCATTGCCCGTTCAGGAAGACCCGGGCCTGTTCTTGTCGATATCACCAAGGATGTAACTGCAGATAAGACAGAATATAAGAAGCAGGAACCTGAAGTATACAAGATACCGAAAAGATATACGGATGATGATATAGAGAAAGTCATAAGGCTTATCGAGAAGAGTAAGAGGCCCTTCATCTACACCGGTGGCGGAACCGTTATCTCGGGTGCGAGCAGGGAGCTGAGTGATTTTGCCCACAGGATCGATGCTCCTGTATGTGATACCCTTATGGGTAAGGGCGGATTTGACGGGAATGATGAACTCTATACAGGTATGATAGGAATGCACGGCACCAAGACAGCTAATTTCGGCGTATCAAGGTGTGATCTGCTTATAGCGGTCGGTGCAAGGTTTTCAGACCGTGTAACCGGTAAGGTCAGCAAGTTTGCCAGTAAGGCTAAGATCATCCATATTGATATCGATCCGGCCGAGATCAATAAGAATATAAGGGCCGATGCCAGCATAGTCGGAGATGTTAAAGAGGTCCTCGCGATCCTTAATTCGAAGGTTAACAGGAAGGATAATGCCGAATGGATAGCTTCCATAAAGGAACTTAAGGAGAAATATCCTTTAAAATACGAGTCAGACAAGCTTACCTGCCCTGCTGTTATAGAAGAACTGTATAAACAGACGGATGGGAATGCAATCATCACAACTGATGTAGGCCAGCACCAGATGTGGGCAGCGCAGTACTATAAGTATAAGGAGCCCAGGACCTTCTTGTCATCGGGAGGCCTTGGAACAATGGGTTACGGACTAGGAGCCTGCATAGGTGCCAAGGTGGGCCGTCCCGACAAGACCGTGATAAATATTGCGGGAGACGGATGCTTCCGTATGAACATGAATGAACTTGCCACGGCCAGCCGGTACAATATACCCATAATCGAGGTTGTCATCAATAATGATGTGCTGGGAATGGTACGCCAGTGGCAGACCCTCTTCTATGAAGGCAGGTATTCAAATACCGTTCTGACAGATAAGGTTGATTACCAGCTGGTAGCTAAGGGACTTGGATGCGAAGCCATTAAAGTCACGAGGAAGGAAGAACTTAAGGATGCCGTGACGAAGGCCCTGTCACTTGATAAGCCCGTTCTTCTGGAATGTGTTATAGATTCGGATGACAAGGTATTCCCAATGGTTCCTGCAGGAGCCCCCATCGAAGAGGCATTTGATGCGGATGACCTTAAGAGCCGTACTGAGTAAGAGGATCAACGGGTATTTATGTTAAAAAAAGTAATAAAAATCATACTCATTGTCATGGGAAGCCTTGTACTCATTGTCGTAAGCGGATATGCGGTCATATCTGCCTATTACAATAAGAAGTTCCTGTGCGGGACATATGTAAACGGCAGGGATGTAGCGGGAATGACCATAGAGGCTGCAAATGAGTATCTTGTAAATATATATCTGCCGGGTGTCGATTATTCGAGACTTGCCATCCTTCTTGAAGGAAGGGACGGCTATATGGAGACTGTAAAAGGCTCCGAATTTGGGCTTAAGGCCGATATGAGAAGGGACCTTAATAAGATCATGGATACCCAGAAGCCCTATGAATGGCTTCTCTATAAGCTCTATCCTTTGGATCATGATGCAGGCCCTTCGATAATTTACGACAGACATACCCTGTACGACAGGCTGAGCAGGCTTGAATGTGTGGGAGATAAGACGAAGGATCCGGCTCCGCTCGTGGAAATACGAAATGACAACGGAGATTTTTACCTCTATGACAATATAGTCGATCATGTTGACCCGGAGAAGCTGACAGATAAGGTTGCTTCAGCTCTTGATACGGCAGACAGGGCTGTTCTTGAAATAGACATAAACGACTGCTATGAACCTCATGTTATCCCGGATAAGTTCGATAAGGCTGTTAAGCTTTACGATAAGATCGACACTCTTTCGAGATCCAGCATAACCTTTGCCGATGCACCCCTGTCATATACCCTTACGGGTAATGTGGTTGAGAGATGGCTTAAAACTGGTGAGGATGGCCTTCCTGAAGAAGATGAGTCCGGAAATCTGGTGATTGACGAAGAAAAGCTTAGCGGATATACTGATACATTGTCGAAGGTTTTCGACACAACGGGTTCTACAATTGACTGGAAAAAACAAAACGGAGAGGTTGTCACCATTAAGAATGCGATGCCCGGTTATCTTGTCGATAAGGAAGCTGAGGCCGAAAAGATAAAGGATACCTTTCTTAAGGGCGGCAACGTAAAGAGGGTTCCCATATATTCCGAAACCGGTAAGGGAAGAGGACAGGATGTGGTCGGCAAAACCTATATCGAGGTTGATATGTCGGCTCAGAAGCTGTATTATTACGTGGATGGTAAGCTGACACTTGAGTCGGATGTTGTAACCGGAAATATTTCAAGGGGCAACGGAACACCGGCCAAGCTCTGTTATGTATATTTCAAACAGCGCAACAGAACCTTAAGGGGCCCTGATTATGCGACCTTTGTAAATTACTGGATGGCGGTATCGGGTCATATAGGTATCCATGATGCCACATGGCGGGGTAAGTTCGGCGGAGAGATATACAAGACAGCCGGCTCTCACGGCTGTGTGAATGTTCCCAAGAGTTTTGCGGCCGAGCTTTACGATGTTGTTGAAGTCGGTACACCGTGCGTGATGTACTACTGATCATAAGGAGGGACCCTTTAGGGAGGATTCCTTATTTATGGCATCAGGACTCCGTCTGCTTACGCAGCCACCTCATGCCCAGGGATGCCTTAGCGGCGAGCGTATCAAAAGAAATACGTAGTATTTCTTACATTATATATTAAGAATATTAAGGAGGAGAATCATGAAAAGAGTTTACAACTTTTCGGCAGGTCCCGCAGTTTTACCTGAAGAAGTACTCAAAGAAGCTGCAGATGAGATGATGGATTATAAGGGAAGCGGTATGTCCGTAATGGAGATGAGTCACCGTTCCAAGGTTTATGATACCATTATCAAGGAAGCTGAAGCAGATCTTAGGGAGCTTATGAACATTCCCGACAATTACAAGGTGCTTTTCCTTCAGGGTGGTGCCAGCCAGTTCTTCGCAGAAGTTCCAATGAACATGATGAAGAATAAGAAGGCGGGCTACATCATCACAGGACAGTGGGCCAAGAAGGCTTTTCAGGAAGCAAAGATCTACGGTGAGGCTGTTGAGCTTGCTTCATCTGCCGACAAAACCTTTTCATATATTCCCGATTGCTCCGATCTTCCCATAACGGATGATATGGACTATGTATATATATGCGAGAACAATACAATTTACGGAACCAAGTTCCATGAGCTTCCCAATACCAAGGGCAAGGATCTTGTGGCAGACGTATCCTCATGCTTTTTATCTGAGCCTGTTGATGTGTCAAAGTATGCGGTTATCTATGGCGGTGTACAGAAGAACGTAGGCCCCGCAGGCTGTGTTATAGCGATCATCAGGGAAGACCTTATAAGGGATGATGTTCTTCCGGGTACTCCCACCATGCTTAAGTGGAAGACCCAGGCAGATGCCGATTCGCTCTACAACACACCTCCCTGCTATACCATCTATATCTGCGGTAAGGTATTTAAGTGGCTTAAGAAAATGGGCGGTCTGTCCGCGATGAAGGAACTTAATGAGAAGAAGGCGAAGATCCTTTACGATTACCTTGATGAGAGTAAGCTCTTTAAGGGTACTGTTGAGAAGGAATCAAGATCTTTGATGAACGTTCCTTTTGTTACAGGCAATGAGGAGCTTGATGCCAAGTTCGTTAAAGAGGCCAAGGAAGCCGGATTTGAGAACCTTAAGGGCCACAGAACAGTTGGCGGCATGAGGGCATCGATCTACAATGCTATGCCCATTGAAGGTGTTGAGAAGTTAGTTGAATTTATGAAGGAATTTGAGAGGAAGAACCATCAAGCGTAAGCTTGATCCGGCATGGTTCTGACATTTGTCATGAGGGGTACCACGAAGTGGTGGAGTCCTTGTGACTTGGAATGGCCGCCGAACGAAGGTGAGGGGGCAATACATTGAAAAAAAGGAGAATGCGTAATGTTTAAGTATACATGCTTAAATCCGATAGCCCAGGTGGGACTTGAGAAGTTCACCGCCGGTTTTGAAAAGACAGATGATATAAATGAAGCACAGGGTGTCCTTGTAAGAAGTGCGTCCATGCACGATTTGGATCTTCCCGAAGGCCTGCTTGCGGTTGCAAGGGCAGGTGCCGGTGTTAACAATATTCCCCTTGATGAGTGTGCAGGCAAGGGAATAGTTGTGTTCAATACTCCCGGTGCCAATGCGAATGGCGTTAAGGAGCTTGTTATCGCAGGTATGCTGCTTGCATCACGTGATGTTGTAGGCGGTATCAATTGGGTAGAATCGGCTAAGAGTGAAGCCGACATAGCCAAGATGGCAGAGAAGGAGAAGAAGAAATTCGCAGGAACCGAGATACAGGACAAGAAGCTGGGTATAATCGGCCTAGGAG
>JBGUQP010000034.1:0-2433 GCA_045131145.1 Lachnospiraceae bacterium
TATCGCCCAGTTTGTCCAGCTATTATACAATGTCGTTGACAGGATATATCTTGGGCATATGGATAGCGGCCACTCTCTTGCGCTTACCGGGGTGGGACTGACTTTCCCGGTTATCACACTGATAATGGCCTTTACTGCCCTTTTCGGTATAGGAGGAGCACCTCTTTTCTCAATAGAACGCGGCCGGAAAGACGTGAATAAGGCGGGAAGGATCCTTGGCAATTCCTTTGCACTTCTTATCATAAGCGGTCTTATCCTTATGATACTGGGATATATTTTCATAAAACCCGTTCTCTTTGCTTTTGGCGCGAGCGATGCTTCGTATTTATATGGAGCGGCTTATTTAAAGGTATACCTTGCGGGTACTCTGTTTTCCATGACGGCAACGGGTCTTAACGTTTATATTAGTGCTCAGGGTTATCCAAGGATCGGAATGCTGTCAACTCTCATTGGTGCTCTTATAAACATCGCCCTTGATCCCATATTTATCTTCCTTCTCAAAATGGGGGTTTCGGGTGCCGCGCTCGCAACGGTTATAAGTCAGGCTGCTTCTGCGGCATGGGTCCTTAGATTCCTCACAAGGGAGGACATTCCTGTTCCTCTAAGGAGGGAAAATATCCGGATAGACGGGGATATAACCCTTAATATATGTAAGCTCGGAGCGTCCAACTTCATAATGCAGGGGACCAATTTTGCCGTTCAGGTGGTGTGCAATGCCACTCTTGCAAAATACGGAGGAGACCTGTATGTGGGGATAATGACTGTAACCAATTCCGTACGGGAGGTTTTTGTCCTTCCGATAAACGGGATAATAAGCGGGGCGCAGCCTGTTATAAGCTTTAACTACGGGGCAAAGGCCCATGACAGGGTAAGATCCGGGATCAACTTCAATACGGCTCTCGGTGTCATATACACTGCCATAGCCTGGATCATCGTTATTATCTTTCCCGGATTTTTCTTCAACCTCTTCTCGGATGATCCGATGCTAATGGATATGGGAATACAGGCTCTTAAGATATATTTCTTCGGATTTGTATTCATGGCCCTGCAATTTGCCGGACAGTCTTCCTTCCAGGCACTCGGAGATGCCGGACATGCGATCTTTTTCTCGCTGCTTCGGAAGGCCTTTATCGTTGTGCCTCTGACCCTTATATTACCCGCCGCCGGCTACGGCGTAACAGGGGTCTTTCTGGCCGAACCGGTCTCAAATGTTATCGGAGGGCTGGCAAGTTACATTACCATGCGGCTTACAGCCTACCGTAAGCTGGAGAAGACGATTACATAACATATTATATTTATTTTGACATCAGCCTGTTTATGTTTTTGATCATTATGGACATGGTGCCGTCCGGATTGGTGATGAAATCCACACTGTCGTTATTATTGTATTCATCCATCGGGATATTGATCTCGATCCCGGTGTCCGTCTTAAGATACTGCTTATGATATTTTCTCATGGTCATCTCATTCTGAGGCCGTACCTCTTCCCTGACCATGTTATATTTCTCGAGCTTTTCTTCGAATTCTTCCTTAACGGTGGGATACTCTTCATACAGCTTCTCTCCGATTATGTCAGGTCTTATTGCACCCTCTTCCCGTATCTGATTTTCAATTACGGCCTTTGTCTCAAGCTGTTTCTCTATATTGTCTTCGAAATACTTGTTATTGATCTGATCAAGAGCCTTTTCGACGATCTTCATCCTGGTTCTCTGCGACATTTTGGCATGACAGTTAAGATACAGTTCGGACAGATAATTCGTATTAACGCCGTTCACCTCGTATTTCTTCTCCGTGATCCTTATCGTGAGATCCTCAAGGTCGATGATCACAGCCTCGGTAAGCTTGGTTCCGGATGAGGGCAGGGTCGCATGCTGCATGATTATGGCATTATAATTGCTTCCGTCATCCGCATTCTGAGTCATGTGTACGAAGCTCTCCTTATAGTTCATCTTAAGCAGGGCAAGGTATGACTTTCCCTCACTCTTAAAGGTTACCACGCAGAAATCGGCGGACGGGATGGCTGGACTTTGACACATTATTTCATACAGCCGTACAGCCGCTTCCTTGCTGAAACCGATAAGATCCTCCTCGCTGAAGTTCTTAACGAGATCATACATTTCCGATCCCTCTTCATCCCGGAATACGCATGTCTTTAAGTCATCACCTGCTGCAACCCGATAGATATGCGCTCTTAACAGGTCGTTAAGCTCTTCATGTCTTTCCAGCAGATATTCCGAAAGTATCGGCATACCCACACTTGTCTCTAAGATATGTACAATTGCATTTGTTATTATTATTTCGTCCTTCTGCATTTCCCTGTATCCTTTACTTATGCTCTTATAAGACATTCTGTTTTTCCGGAGGTCATCTGGAAGCTGATATTTCCGTTATATCTGTTTATTTCCGGCAGGTTCACCATTCCGCGTATTATAA
>JBGUQP010000035.1:0-3503 GCA_045131145.1 Lachnospiraceae bacterium
GACAGGAGACAGTCAAGCCTTAGATACCGTTTCGATGAAGATAAGAAGCGGTCACTGCTCGCTCATGTTCTCCTCTCTTACGCAGTAAAGAAGGACGGATATGATATACCCCTTCCTGTCGACCCTGTTACCGATGAGAACGGCAAACCCCACCTTTATGATAAAACGGGCGAGATCTGTTTCTCCCTGTCCCATTCGGGGCAATACGCGGTGTGTGCCATCGCAGATTCGCCGATAGGTGTTGACATAGAAGAAATAAAAGAGAACAGGCCTGAGATCGCGCGTCGTTTTTTCAATCCCGAAGAACTTAAATACATAAACGATGCCGAAAGCTTCTACCGTATCTGGACACTCAAGGAAGGTTATCTGAAAGCAGTCGGGCTCGGGATGCGCCTGCCGCTTGATTCCTTTATCATTAATGACCTTGATCCCCTTACGGGTAAATGCATCTATCTTAACGAAAACAGGTCTGAAACCGGCCTGTCGGGCTTAAGTCATATCACCGAAGACGGATATGCCTTATCCGTCACCTGCAGGAGCCTTCCCGCAGGAGAACTCATGTCCGTTTGCCGTTATATTCCGACAACTCCCTGCTGAATGATCTTATATAAGAATAATATACCACACAAATGATTTTTTGTGTGGTATTTATTGTTTTCCTTGCCACACATTATGTGAACATGGTATTATTTTTATATCACATAACTCTTGGAGGACCCGATGAACAATCAGGATTATTATGCAATTACACCTGAGATAGTCCGTCTGGCCGGACTTTCTGAGCTTGGTAACAGAATTGATTCCGATCTTTATGCCAAATATGATGTCAAACGCGGATTGCGTGACTTAAACGGTAAGGGTGTACTGGCAGGCCTTACCAATATTTCGGATGTACGTGCCAATAAGATGGTTGAGGGCCGGCAGATACCCATTCCCGGTGAGCTCTTCTACAGGGGTTACAATGTAAGGGATCTGGTACGTGGGTTCACAAGTGAGGAGCGTTTCGGTTTTGAGGAGGTTACTTATCTCCTCCTTTTCAATAAACTCCCGGACAAGGATGAACTTAAGAATTTCTGTGATCTTCTTGCCAATTACAGAACCCTTCCGACCAGTTTTGTAAGGGATATCATCATGAAGGCGCCCAGTCAGGATATGATGAACACTCTTGCGCGGAGTGTACTCACTCTTTATTCTTATGACGATAACGCCAATGACATTACAACACCGAATGTACTGAGGCAGTGCCTGCAGCTGATAAGCCTTTTCCCTCTTCTGTCGGTATACGGATATCAGGCTTACAGGCATTATCATGACGGTAAGAGCTTATACATCCATTCACCCAAGGACAATCTGTCAACAGCCGAGAATATCCTTCGTATCCTTCGGCCCAACAAGACCTATACGCCTCTTGAGGCAAGGATCCTTGATGTGGCCATGGTGCTTCATATGGAGCATGGCGGCGGTAATAACTCAACCTTTACAACTCATGTTGTATCATCATCAGGTACAGATACTTATTCGGTAATAGCTGCAGCCATCGGTTCCCTTAAGGGTCCCCGCCACGGCGGAGCCAACCTTAAAGTGGTCGATATGTTCGCAGATATGCAGCGCTGCGTCGACGACTGGACGGATGATGACAAGATAGCCGATTATTTAAGGAAGCTGCTTAATAAGGAAGCCTTTGACAGGCAGGGACTTATATACGGAATGGGACATGCTGTATATTCAATGTCCGATCCTCGTGAGCAGATATTCAGAAGCTTTGTGGAGAAGCTTGCCGCTGAGAAAGGCCTTGAACGCGAATTCGGCCTATACTCAAAGGTTGCAGCCCTAGCTCCCAAGATCATTGCCGATGAACGTAAGATCTATAAGGGCGTATGCTGTAACGTGGACTTCTATTCCGGACTTGTCTACGATATGCTGGGACTGCCTAAGGAACTCTACACTCCCATCTTTGCCATAGCGCGTATTGTCGGATGGAGTGCCCACAGGCTTGAGGAACTTAACAATAACGGTAAGATCATACGTCCCGCGTACAAGCCGATAGCTGAAGACAGGGAATATTCACCGTTAAACTGCAGAAAATGATCAATACAAAGGAGGGTATTTATGAGTCAGAGCAATATCAGGATACTCGTATGTGATGATTCTATCCTTGCAAGGAAGAGCATGACCGCCATGCTCAATTCCTTTGGTTATGAAAACGTCACCGAGGTATCCAACGGAGAGGATGCCGTAAACAAATACAAAGAAGAAAAGCCGGATATCGTATTTCTGGATATAGTAATGCCTGTTAAGGACGGTATCACCGCAACAAAGGAGATCATCGAGTTCAATCCGGAAGCCAGGATCATCGTCATCTCCTCTGTAGGTACCCAGACACACTTGAGAGAGGTTATCAAGGCCGGTGCCAAGGACTTTATCCAGAAGCCGGTTGATGCCGATCTTCTGAAGCAGGTGCTTGAACACAATCTGTAAGGAGGTGGGTATATGACGAATGACGAACTGGTTATAAATATACTGGAGAATTCCAATTATAACGATATTTCCCGTGACCTCACAGATTTTGTTAAGACTTATATAAACAAGCTGGTTTCGGATGTTGCCATGTATGTTGATTCTTCAATTGTTGTGGAGAACATACAGACAGTAGATAAATATACTGCAGGACAGGAGCTTTCGCAGGATATAACAGGAATTCCGTCGGCTTATTCGGCAATAGACGGTGACCCTGCTACTCTTGCCCGTTTTGCCGAGAGTTACGCCAAGCTTGGCATCGACTCCTTTGATGTACTTGCAAAAGAGGCATTGCTTGACTTCTTAAACCTTCATAACGGCCTCTTTATCGTACTGCTCAGCAAGCTGAATCTCTGTGAACTCAGCTTAAATGCTCCAAAGCAGAATGACAAGTTAAGCATCACGACCGAAGTTAACGGTAAGATAACCATAATTCCCATAAGGTTTTCGTTCGGTATAGTTAAGTTCTTATTATATGAATTACCGGGCAATCTTGATATTGCAAACCGGGGATAATGAAAAAAATGAAACAGGGGAACCGTCCCCCTGTTTCATTTTTTTGACTAGTTAATCAGGCTCTTCCTGACTGTCTCTTTCATATCACTCACTTCACACACTGTATCATGAATGATATTGGCATTTCTTATCTCCTCTACAGCCGGGGGAACCTTAACTCCCGACAGCTTACTCAGTTCATCGACCAGGACAAAATCATCATCACTGTCATTGCCCTTTCCGATAGCCTTCATTACATTTCTCGTGAACTTATACGGACTAGCCGTCGATACGATCACACTCCTGTTATCATCAAGACCTTCAGCCTTATACATAAGGTCGGCTGCCGTGGCAACTGCTGTGTGAGTATCTATAATGTAACCCGTTTTCTCATATAGATTCTTAATTGTTTCAAAAACCTTATCCTCTCCCGCATAGGCCCCGTAAAAATCATCGAGCTTCTTACGCATGTCTTCATCTATTTCATATTT
>JBGUQP010000036.1:0-7253 GCA_045131145.1 Lachnospiraceae bacterium
GCACCCGCCCTGCAGAAGGTCGTATTCTCAACATCAATATCAAGTATCTTCTTTTTGTCTTTTGAGATATCATACCTTAAAACCCTGATAGTCTTCGTTATAACGCCGTTATACTCTCCTTTAAGCCTTACTACCAGATCGAACTTACCCGTTGCTCCCGAGTTGGTCATTTCATATTCATAGTCCTTCCCTTCCGTCAGGTACTGCTGTCTTCCGTCCTTGGAGGTATAAAGGGTGACCTTCTCAAGACCCGAACTGTCATCTTCATGCAGGTCCTCCATGGTTATGACATCTCCTGTGTAGTATACAAGATTGGTAAATGCGGCGAAACTGATCTTTTTGGCGGAGATCCCCTTTATCTCCAGTTTCACGTCTCTTTCACCAACAAAACTGTAGCCGCCGGACGTAGCATTGGCTGTTCCATGCAGTTTTATTGTATACAGGCCTGAATCGGCCAGTTCCATATCATCAACGGTAAAATCGGTTCCGTAAACAAGTTCATAGCCTTCATAGGTCACTGCAAAGGCATCATTATCGGGGTTGGTATTGTCAAACAGGCTCCTTAAGCTGTAGGGTTCCTCAGACCACTGCAATTGCGTGGTCTTCACCCTTACCTTGCTCATCCTGACAACATTCTTGTCGGCAGGGTTTATTGTTATAAGCCTGATAGGCTCATTCCATGTTCCGGTAAAATCACTTCCGTCCTTTCCCTCTATAGTAATGTAATAGGTTTCACCTGCCTGTGCCGGATAATTCTTGGGAGTATCTATCCTGTTTTCCTCTTCGATCTCGTCTTTATAATAAGTGAGGATATAATCCCTGTTCGAAACAAGCCTGTTGCCACCGTGATGCAGGTTGGGCTGAATGGTTGCCAGCTTGGTCTTTGTATCGATCGGAACAACCTGGTCCGAATAAAGGGACGCGATATTTATATCAGCCGGCAGTATATTAAACTTAAACTCTGCCGAATTCTGGAAGCTTCCCTCTCCGTTTATGATAAAGAAGGGCGGCTTCCTGTCATTACTCTCGGCGGCAAATGTATTGTTTCTGTATATTACGGAATAATCACGGCCTCTCCACAGACGTCTTACACCATAATAGACCCTTATCTCTTCATCAAAGGTTATGTTAAGGCCTGTATAGGTCCTGCTGTAATCAAGGACATCCGATCCCATATATAATCTGTATTCAACCTCTCCTTCTTCAAGGCCTTCATTAGCGGGCATAAGATACCACAATCCGTCCGGTACCTGAGTAAGATCATCCGAGAAGATATCCTTTATGTACTGTTCTTCTATATCGCCCCAATCAGGTTCCGGATCGGGATCGGGAACTATGGTCACAATACATGTATCGCTGTATTTCCCATCGGGCGTCGAGGCTGTTACCTTTATCTTTCTGTTGGCCGTTATCCCGCTTTTTGCCTCAAGGGAGGCCCCGGTTGCGGTAGGCGTGACCTTAAGCACCTTGGGATATTCGCTTACCCAAATAAGATCCGAAATATCATACCCTGTATCCGTAACAGATGCAGAGATCGCATTATCCATGGATTCTCCGGATACGATATCGATCAGAGACGGGGTCAGCTTAAGCATGCTCGAAACCCGAACCGTGAACATTTGTGGCTCTGTATCACCAAAGGACGCGGTGATCAGAGCATTACCGGCCTTGTCGCCGGCTGTTACGGTAACCTCTATTGTACCCGCAGTGCTGTTTATGCTGCTCCTTAGCGGAGATACGGAAGCAATATCCACATCTGCCGTATCCCACTTTATTTCAAGCGGATCGGCAGAAACAGGCTCGATCTTTGCCACTATTGTAAGGGTCTGTCCCGGTTCCAGATCATAAGAAGGCTTAACGGCTGTTGTACCGTCTTCTTCAAATAAACTTATTTTTGTTATATCTTCAGCTGTTACAAATTCCGTCCCTTTATCTGTTTTTGCCGGTATGGCGGCGTATCTTGCCGGTGGGATATTGTCATCATCCTTAAGCCTCCATCCCTTTTTATCGATCGAAGGCAGAAACAGCTTAACCGAAAGCTTATCAGGTGCAAGCACTCTTCCAAGCGCTGTACAGTTTTCCAGCATCTTATCGACACGATATGCCAAAGATATCGATGACATATCAAAGTTACTGATATCAAGCTCCTCAAGTCCCTTACAGTTTCTGAACATACCCTGCATGTCTATGACCGCCGATGTATCGAACCCTCCCACGGAAATGGTCCGCATAAGCTCACAGCCTTCAAACATATACGACATGTCCGTTACCCGCGAAGTATTAAAGTCACCAAGATCGACTGTCGTTAGAGCTTTACAGCCGCGGAACATAGCAAACATGCTTGTACATGTATCGGTCATCGTGTTATTTCTCCAGGTTATCGAAGTCAGCGCATGGCAGCTGTCAAACATCCTGGAAAGATCCGTTGATTCTGTAAGGTTAATATCCGCGGTCCATATGTCATTAACATATGCAGACCACGGAGCCTGACCGTTTGGACCGCAGAAGTTCCCGGTTCCTTCCACATGAAGAACATGGTTCCTGTCTATCCACCATCTCACATTTTCATATTCTCCGTTTTCGGTTTCAAATGTAAAAAGCGTTCCGGATGCAGTGTTTTCCGGGATAGCATTGTATCTTTTGGTATCTGTATGGTTTTTCCATACTCCAAGCGGAGTTGCATCACATCTGGGAAGGACTATCTGCATCTGTCTGCTGGCAGGTGAATACAGCTTCTCTAGAGCTTCACATCCATCAAACATTCCGCTTACATCTGCTGCCTTTTTTAAGTCGAACTTCTTAAGATCAAGTTCCTTAAGGGACGAACAGCCCTTAAACATATCCGTCATCTTTCTGACTTCGGGAGTACCAAACAGACGGGGTTTACCTTTAAGCTTGCCCGTATCGGAACCCGTAAAGTCAACATCGGTAAGCTTTACACAACCCGAAAACATCTCCGACATATCCGTAACCTTTGATGTATCAAGATGGAACAGATCTATCGAGGAAAGTGCGGAACAGTCCTTAAACATTCCGGTCATCCCGGTCACTCTGGCAGTGGTAAAACCGGAAAGATCCACGTTTGTAAGTGCGGAACACCCATCAAACATATACGACATATCGATCGCATCAGATGTATTTAATCTTGAGAGATTGGCCATCGACAGGGATGCACAGTCCTGAAACATCTTGGACAGGTCATATGTCCCCGCAAGATCGATATCGGCTCTCCTTATCATATCCCTGTAGTTAAGCCATGGGGGATCGGCCGTCAACGGATCACGGATTTCTCCGTTACCCGTTACTACAAGTGTTCCGTCCTTATATATTGTCCAGAACACCTTCTCTTTTATATTTCCTTTTTGATATATCTTATCTTCTTCCGAGGGGTTATTAGTGGTGACAAGTGTCCCGGCCGGTATATCTTCATTGAGAGTTGTTACCGGTGTCTTGTAATCTGTTCTCATCCACCCGTTACCCGGTAAATCTATCTCAACATTCGTCTTTCCGGAATTGGAAGGAAATTTCGGTGAATTGACACTTACTAGGTTAGCGCAGTTAAGCATGCCGCCTGCCGATGTGACATTGAGCATATTGAATTTACTGAGGTCCAGGTATGTTAAGGAGTTACATCCGCTGAACATATTGCTCATGTTTGTTGCTTTCGTCGTATCAAACTTACTTAAATCCAGACCGGTAAGCGACGTACAGCCCCTGAACATATTACTCATGTTGGTACAATAAGATGTGTCAAACATGGCAATAACGTTATTGGTGCCCGGTCTGTATTCAACCGTATATATCTCGGTAAGCGATGAACAGCCGTCAAAAAGACCGCTCATATTAGTGATCAGGTTGTCGGTTTTGGGGCTTATTTTTGTAGCATCTATTACCTTTAATGAACTGCACCCCCTGAACATATTGCTTATGTCAGTCACCGATCCGGTCTCAAGGCTCTTAAATGTAACTTTCTCAAGATACATGCAGCCGTCAAACATCCTCGACAGCCACCGTGTATAATTGGTAAGATTTATTTCAGCAGACCTTATGCTCGTCCTGTAACTGTACCAGGGAGCATTACCCGATTCATAACTCTTAAAATCATTCGTTCCCGATACATACAGGCAGCCATAGCCATCTATCCTCCATCTGATATTATCAAAGGACCGCTCAGTGACAATATCAGCTATGCCGTCTGCAGTGATCTCATCGGATGCAATAAGCTCAGGTTCCGCTTCTTCCCCGTAAAGAATCATGTCCCCGTCCGGGGCTTCCTCTTCAATAAGCTCAGGTGATTCTGCATATACCGGAAGAGCAGTAACAGGTAACAGTCCCAATATCATCGCAAATGTAAGTATTACGGCAATCCTTCGCTTTAATATCTTCATATTCCAAACCTCCGTGGATTAAACCTTCCATCATTCGTACAGGCCATATATACACTCTACGTTTATTATATCGGCTCATTTTCAGAAAAAATAACCGCAAAAAAACAGCCATCCCGAAAGATGACTGTTTATCTTATTTATCCTCATCCAGTTTAAGAACACTCATAAAGGCCTTCTGCGGTATCTCAACATTGCCTATCTGCCTCATGCGTTTCTTGCCTTCCTTCTGCTTCTCGAGCAGCTTCTTCTTACGTGTTATATCTCCGCCGTAACATTTGGCAAGTACATCCTTGCGCATGGCCTTAACTGTTTCGCGTGCTATTATCTTGCTTCCGATCGCGGCCTGGATCGGTATCTCAAAAAGATGCCTCGGAATCTCTTCCTTCAGACGCTCACACATCCTTCTGCCTCTTTCATAAGCACTCTCTGCATGAACAATAAAGGACAGGGCATCCACTTCCTCTTTATTGATCAATATGTCAAGCTTAACAAGCTCCGACTTCTCGTATCCCTTCATATCATAATCAAAGGAAGCATATCCTCTCGAGCGTGACTTTAAGGCATCGAAGAAGTCATATATGATCTCATTTAAAGGAAGCTCATATTTAAGCAGGGCTCTGGTCTCTTCCATATATTCCATGCTGATGTACTTACCCCGCCTCTCCTGACACAGCTCCATTATCGGACCGACAAAGTCCTTGGTCACCATTATCTCGGCATTTACTATGGGCTCCTCCATATAATCTATTTCGGAAGGATCCGGAAGGTTGGTGGGATTGGTCAGGTCGATAACCTCTCCGTCTGTCTTATGGACCTTATATATAACGCTTGGAGCTGTTGTGACCAGATCAAGATTGTACTCCCTTTCAAGCCTTTCCTGCACAACTTCAAGATGAAGAAGGCCCAAAAATCCGCACCTGAATCCGAAGCCAAGGGCCACGGATGTCTCAGGTTCATAATTAAGTGAGGCGTCATTAAGCTGAAGCTTCTCAAGGGCATCGCGAAGATCCGGGTATTTGGCTCCGTCCGCCGGATACATACCACAGTAAACCATGGACAGGACCTTTTTATAGCCGGGAAGGGCTTCCTCACACGGAAGATCGGCATTTGTTATGGTATCACCAACCGCGGTATCCCTCACGTTTTTTATTGATGCGGTAATATAGCCTACCATGCCCGCACTCAGCTCGTCGCAGGGGATAAACTGGCCGGCTCCGAAATAGCCCACTTCAACGACCTCTGCCGTTGCTCCCGTTGCCATCATCTTAATCGGGGTTCCTTTACTCACTTTACCGTCCACCAAACGGACGAAAGCTATGGCTCCCTTATAGGAATCGTATAAAGAATCAAAGATCAGTGCCTTAAGGGGTTTGTTCACATCTCCCTTGGGAGCGGGGATCTTGCTTACAATCTGTTCCAGTACCTCATCTATTCCTATCCCGTTCTTGGCCGATATTCTCGGAGCATCCTGGGCTTCAATACCGATAACATCCTCTATCTCATTGACTACCCTCTCCGGATCGGCACTGGGAAGATCTATCTTGTTTATTACCGGAAACACATCAAGGTCATGATCAAGTGCCAGGTATACATTGGCAAGTGTCTGGGCTTCTATACCCTGAGCCGCATCAACGACAAGAACAGCCCCGTCACAGGCCGCCAGACTTCTGGATACCTCATAGTTAAAATCGACATGACCGGGCGTGTCGATAAGGTTCAGGATGTATTCCTCACCATCCTTAGCCTTATATACTGTGCGCACCGCCTGAGACTTAATTGTTATTCCGCGTTCCCTCTCAAGGTCCATATTGTCAAGGACCTGAGCCTGCATTTCACGGCTGGTAAGAAGTCCCGTGCTTTCGATTATACGGTCAGCCAGGGTCGATTTACCATGATCTATATGTGCTATTATGCAAAAATTCCTGATCTTATTCTGATCCATAAATTTGCCTCCGTCTTAACAGCTGTGATGCTGATGCTTCCTTCTGTATTTCCTTATCAGAAGAAATAATACATTGATGATCGACAGTATCACGAACGATCCTATCAGGTCAACTGCCACATCCGAAACAGATCTGCTCCTTCCGTCCTTAAAGCCCTGGTTTATTTCATCAAGTACTGCCAATGTTCCCGCAAGTATCAGAGTTATCAATGATGAGGTCCTGTTTCTTATCCCTCTGCAATAAAGAAAAACAAAGGTAAAAAAAGAAAAGAGACCGAACTCAACAAAATGTGCACCTGTTCTCACATAAGCTTCGTAATCCGGAACAGAATTGTGAATTTTCTCAGCGGTCCACTCAAAGCCCATGATCTTATTGATCACATACAGAAGCTTCTCAGTCACAAATCTTGACAGTTCTCCCGACTTATCCGCATCGTCGCTTCCAAAACCGAATATCAGCAGCACACATAACAACACCGGAAGAAACTGTACCACAAAAAGAGTAATCCTGCTTAACTTCTGCTCATTCCTGCTAAGGGGCAGGTTTGACTCATGCTTAAAGGCAATATAGCTGTGATATGACAGCCAGAATACCGTATAACCTGCAATTGCCCCCAGTGTATTGAGGATAATGTCATCGATCTCGAAATACCCCCTGGCGGTCGCAAGCTGTAAGGTTTCAATAGCCAGGCTTGACAGAAAAGCTATCAGAACAAGGTTCCACCATCTCTTAAAAAACCTTCCGGTAAGAGGTACCAGCATACCGAATGGGATAAAGAGGAAGATATTCTCAAGTGCATGTGCGGATATCGATCCTCCGGGACTCCAGGTCCCGAATATCTCAAGGTTTACCTTGTTGGTCCTGCTGCCGGCATCCCTGCCGGACAATGTCAGGGAGATCAGATAAGACAGATAAAGACATA
>JBGUQP010000037.1:0-4063 GCA_045131145.1 Lachnospiraceae bacterium
AACTGGAATGTATTCCTTCCGTTGTCCTGGGTCCAGACTCCTATGATCCCGGCACCTTTCCGTTCTTCTCCCTTGTGATATACCGCAGATTTGTAGAAATAAATCTGATCATGTGCATCATCTTTTATATATCTGTGGTCAACCGTGTTGCCCGATGCATCCGTTAGAGAGATGATCGTTTCGTTCTTCGTATAAGTGAATTTCTCACCGTCCAGCTCAGCCTTGCCGTTATCATATAAAATAAGGGCGTCCTTATCGGGTTCATGGTTGTATGCCCAGTGTTCCGTCTTGCCGCATCCCGCAAGCATTGCTGTCATTGTAAGTACTGCCGCAAGGATCGGAAACCTTAATCTCTTCATAAAAGTCCTTCTCTATGCTGTTCACAAAATATACATAAAATATACATAATTTAGCGAATAAATTAAATGTAAAAATTTTACCAGTATAAGCACTTTTTTTACTTCTTGCACACAATTGAAAAAAGCGTCAGTGAATTTTTGTGCAACTTGCAAAATTCACTGACGCTGTTTTTGTGTAACTATTCAGAGCCATGCACATTCAAGGCGGTACATGACTGCCTGGCAGTTATATGAACCCCTTAAGAGAAGTAGGCAACTCCCGACTCAAATATCTTCATATCCTGCTCTCCGTAAATATTTACCGCCACGGATTCACCACGACGCTCCGAATGTCCCATCTTACCGAAGCACCTTCCGTCCTCTGAGGTTATACCCTCGATGGCCATGTAGGAGCCGTTGATGTTCCACTCTTCATCCATGCTGACATTACCGTCGGGATCACAGTATCTTGTGGCAACCTGGCCTTTTTCAAAGAGTCTCTTAAGCCACTCATCATTTGCCACGAACCTGCCCTCGCCATGGGATGCCGGTATGACATAGGTTCCGCCGAGTTCTGCTTTCATGAGCCATGGTGACTTATTGGAAACGACCCTGGTATATATCATTTTTGATACATGGCGGTTTATCGTATTATACGTAAGTGTGGGAGATTCAGCATTCTGGCCTGTGATCTCGCCGCCCGGTACAAGACCGAGCTTTATAAGTGCCTGGAAGCCGTTGCATATACCAAGTGCCAGTCCGTCCCTCTCATTGAGAAGCTTCATCACAGCTTCCTTTATGGCTTCATTCTGGAAGGCCGTTGCAAAGAACTTGGCCGACCCGTCAGGCTCATCACCGGCCGAGAAGCCGCCCGGGAACATTATGATCTGAGCCTTATTTATGTTTGCCCTGAATTCGTCAACCGATTCCCTTATATCTTCGGCACTTAAATTCTTAAATACGCATGTTTTTACATCCGCTCCGGCCCTTTCAAAAGCCCTGGCGGAATCATATTCGCAGTTGGTGCCCGGAAATACCGGAATAAAGACCGTAGGCCTTGCCACCTTATTCCTGCACACATAAACATTATTCTCCCTGTAAAGATCACACTTAAGAGGGGTGGTATCCGGGACAGCCTTCGTGGGGAATACCTTTTCAAGCGGTGCCTTCCATGCGGCAAGTGCTTCTTCTTCAGTTATCCTGACGCTTCCGTAGGTGAAGCAGCCATCATCAGTAACCTCACCTATTACCGTATGCAAAACTTTAAGTCCGTTAAGCTTATCTGCGCTTACTTCGGCTACTATGGCGCCAAAATCCGGACTGAAGAGTGACTTTACATCTACGGACTCATTTATCTTAATGCCCAGGCCGTTACCGAAAGCCATCTTGCTTAAGGCCGCAGCTAGTCCCTTACCGTCAAGGGCATAGGCAGACACTATCCTACCATCAAGTATATCTGTATGGGCAGAGTCAAAGAGGTCCATCTGCTTATCGTAATCGGGCAGGTCGTACCCGTCCCTTCCCGCCTTAATAAGGATCAGTTTATTTCCGGCCTTCTTAAGCTCGGGAGTAATGATATCGCCCTCATGCGCCACATCAACCGCAAAAGAAACAAGTGTCGGAGGAACGTCAATGTCATTAAATGTTCCCGACATGGAGTCCTTACCGCCTATTGAAGGAAGACCGAAACGAAGCTGCGCTTCAAAAGCGCCCAGCAGGGCCGTGAACGGCTGGCTCCATCTTGAGGGTTCTTCGCTCATTCTCCTGAAATACTCCTGGAAGGTAAACCTTATCTTCTTAAAATCACCACCGTTTGCCACAATCCTTGCCATCGATTCAAGAACTGCATAAACGGCACCGTGATAAGGACTCCAGGATGACAGATAGGGATCGAATCCGTAGCTCATCATGGTGACCGTATCACATTTACCCTTAAGTACCGGAAGCTTGGCTACCATAGTCTGGGTCTCGGTCAGCTGGTATTTACCGCCGTAAGGCATAAATACGGATCCTGCACCGATCGAGCCGTCAAACATTTCCACAAGGCCCTTCTGTGAACATACGTTAAGGTCTTTGAGGGTATTGAGCCATGCACCCTTAACATCTTTCTTCTCAAGTGATTCAGCTACCGCATCTATTTCATATTTATCAAAGAACCTGTCCTTATCATCCGGCATATCGGCATGTACGTCAGTCTCCTGATGGGCGCCGTTGGTATCAAGGAAGGCACGGGAAATATTCACTATTTCCTTACCCCTCCAGGAAAGTACAAGCCTGGGATCTTCCGTCACTACCGCCACCTTTGTTGCTTCAAGGTTCTCTTCCCCTGCATATTTCATGAACTCATCAACATCTGAAGGCGCAACGACAACTGCCATCCTCTCCTGCGATTCGGATATGGCAAGCTCAGTTCCGTCAAGGCCGGCATACTTCTTGGGCACCTTATCAAGGTCAACCTTAAGGCCTGCTGCCAGCTCGCCTATCGCAACGGAAACTCCGCCGGCTCCAAAGTCATTACACTTCCTGATAAGTCTTGAAACCTCCGGCCTTCTGAAGAGCCTCTGGAGCTTGCGCTCAGTCGGTGCGTTACCCTTCTGCACTTCCGCTCCGCAGGTATCTATGGACTGCTCGGTATGGGCCTTGCTCGAGCCTGTTGCACCGCCGCAGCCGTCCCTTCCGGTACGTCCTCCGAGGAGGATGATTATATCCCCCGGATCTGACGTTTCACGGATAACATTCTTTCTTGGTGCCGCTCCCATCACGGCTCCTATCTCCATTCTCTTGGCCACGTAATCGGGGTGATATATCTCCTTGACATAGCCTGTCGCAAGACCTATCTGGTTTCCATAGGACGAATAACCCGATGCTGCGCCCCTTACCAGTTTCTTCTGGGGAAGCTTGCCCTTCATCGTATCCTTTATGGATACCGTGGGATCGGCAGCTCCGGTCACACGCATTGCCTGATATACATATGAACGGCCCGACAGGGGATCCCTGATGGCTCCGCCAAGACATGTGGCGGCCCCGCCGAAGGGCTCGATCTCGGTCGGATGATTATGGGTCTCATTCTTGAAGCTTACCAGCCACTCCTCGGTTTTACCGTCTATTTCCACCGGAACAACTATAGAACAGGCATTTATCTCATCCGATTCCTCCTGGTCGTCAAGTTTACCTTCCTTCTTAAGCTTACGCATTGCGAGAAGGGCTATGTCCATAAGACATACGAACTTGTCATCCCGTCCCTTGAACAGTTCATCATGTATCTCTTTATATTTCTTATATGTATCTTCTATCGGTTTCCTGTAATAACCATCCGCAAAATCAATATTCTTAAGTTCCGTAGAGAAAGTGGTATGGCGGCAGTGGTCTGACCAGTAGGTATCAAGCACCCTTATCTCGGTCATTGAGGGATCCCGGTCTTCCTCGTTTTTGAAATAATTCTGTATATGCAGAAAATCCTTGAAGGTCATGGCAAGTCCCAGAGAATCATAGAGCTTCTTAAGGGCATCTTCCGCCATGTCCTTAAAACCGTCAAAGATGATAACATCGGCAGGCTCATCAAACCTGGTTAATAGTGTATCGGGCTTTACAAGCCCTGTTTCCCTTGAATCAACGGGATTTATGCAATAAGACTTAATCTGTTCAAGTTCATCATCGCTTATTCCACCCTCGATACAGTAAGTTACAGCCGTCTTTATTACAGGCTCTTCATCCTCCTTTAAGAA
>JBGUQP010000038.1:0-11235 GCA_045131145.1 Lachnospiraceae bacterium
GTATCCTGACCGAACCGCCGCCAAGCTCAGTTCCGTTAAGAACTATGTCATATGCCTTGGCCCTTACACGGCCGGGATCCGAATCAAGATACTGTATATCTTCATCCATGGGCATCGTGAAGGGATGATGCATAGCCTTATACCTGTTCTCCTCTTCACTCCACTCAAGAAGCGGAAATTCAGTAACCCAGAGGAAGTTAAACTGCCCTTCCGGAATAAGGTCATAGGTTTTTGCTACCTCAAGCCTTAAGGCACCGAGTACATTCCAGACTATATCTGTCCTGTCTGCGGCAAAGAGAAGAAGGTCTCCGGATTCACCACCCATCGCATTCACAAGTGCTTTCAGCTCTTCTTCACTCATAAATTTCGCAAAGCTTGACTTGTAGGTGCCGTCGGGAAGCACACACAGGTAGGCAAGCCCTTTTGCCCCGTATCCCTTGGCAAATTCAACCAAAGCATCAATCTTCTTTCTTGGCATCTCTGCCTGACCCTTAACGTTTATACCCCGTACCGTACCGCCGTTATCAAGGGCGCCTGTAAATACTCCAAAGCCGCATCCCTTAACCACATCTGATACATCGGTAAGTTCCATTCCGAATCTTAAGTCGGGCTTGTCGGAACCGAACCTGTTCATTGCCTCTGTCCAGGTCATCCTCTTTATGGGAAGCGGAACCTCTATATCAAGTACTTCCTTAAATACCTTTGCGATCGCACCTTCATTTACCGCTATAACATCATCCACATCAACAAATGACATCTCAAGGTCGATCTGAGTGAATTCGGGCTGTCTGTCGGCGCGAAGGTCCTCATCCCTGAAGCACTTGGCAACCTGGAAATAGCGGTCATATCCCGAGCACATAAGCAGCTGCTTGAAGAGCTGGGGCGACTGGGGAAGTGCATAGAAGCTACCCGGATGTATACGGCTGGGCACAAGATAATCCCTTGCTCCTTCCGGTGTTGACTTCTGAAGTATGGGTGTCTCTATCTCAAGAAAACCCTCGTTCATAAAGTAATTCCTTATGACCGTAACTATCTTGCTCCTAAGCATTATGTTCTTCTGTATATCAGGGCGTCTTAAATCAAGATACCTGTATTTAAGACGAAGTTCCTCCTTGGTCTTGGAGTCGGCCTCTATGGGGAAGGGAGGGGTCTCTGCCTCTGAGAGGATCCTTAGTTCCGTGGGGGTCACTTCTATGGTACCTGTCTTTAAGGCCTTATTGGCTTCACCGGCACGCTTCTCAACGCGTCCTACAACGGCTATAACGAATTCGCTTCTTAATCTATAGGCCTTGTCAAAGCCTTCCTGGCCTATATCCTTATCTTCAAATATAATCTGGAGTATCCCCGAACGGTCTCTTAAGTCCGTAAAGATAATCCCTCCCTTATTTCTGCTTCGCTGTACCCAGCCCATTACGGTCACGGTTTCTCCGACATTAGCCTCCGTAAGTTCCGTACACCTATGGGTCCTTTTAAGCCCGATCATTGATTCTGCCATTTTTTCCTCCCATACTTCTTCCTGTTTATTCTTCTTATTAAATCTTCTGATTTATTCTTCCTATTGATTTTTCTTGTTGATCCTTCTTATTGATACTTCTTATTGATACTTCATATTGATACTTCTTATTGATACTTCATATTATCCCTGTTGGTTCTATCTTGTCTTCCCCCTCTGGGGAAAGATGTCGCGAAGCGACAGATGAGGGCTCATCTCTTTCTCGTTCTATCCCGTCTTCCCCTCTGGGGGAAGATGTCGCGAAGCGACAGATGAGGGCTCATCTTTTAAGCTGAGTATTATAAAACTCCATGATATCTTCCGCCGCGTACCCTTCCTTCAGAAGCTGCTCCTTCTGGAATTTCTTATTCTTGTTCATCTGGGATACCAAAACCCTGACTCCCTTGTTCCTAAGCTCACAAGCCTCCTTCATAATATCGCATATACGGTCCCCGGAAGCACCCTTCTCTATAAGGAATACCTTCTTCTCTCCTTCATCGGGTACCTTGAAGTCCTTGTCCATCAGAATCGTTATTATGCGTTCGAAGCCTATGGAAAATCCGCATGCGCAGGTCTTCTGGCCCGTGAACTTTCCAATCATATCATCATATCTTCCGCCGCCTGCAACCGAGCTTCCGAATTCATCCATGCTTATCTCAAATATGGTTCCCGTATAATAAGACATTCCTCTTACCAGGGTCGGGTCAAATTCTATCTTGAAATCAGCGGACCTTGTCGCCTCGACACTTGCGATGATCGTTTCAAGGTTATCTGCCGTTTCTTCGTCAAGATATCCGGAAAGTGCTTCTTTAAGGTACTTGATACCGGCAACATCCCTTGATGTTTTATCAAACAGGTCAAGGTATTTATCCACACCTTCCCCGTCATATCCTTCCGCATTGAGTTCTTCTCTTACACCGTCAATGCCTATCTTATCCATCTTATCAAGCGTTATAAAGACAGAATCAAGCTTATCCTCAGGGAAACCTGCGTACATGGCCATTGCCTTAAGTATCTTCCTGTCGTTTATCCTTACTGTAAAGTTCTTAAAGTCAAGCCTTCCAAGCAGTGTGGTGGTTGCAAGTATAAGCTCTATCTCGGCCAGATAACTGGGATCCCCCAAAATGTCTATATCACACTGGACAAACTGGCGGAACCTTCCCTTCTGGGGTCTGTCAGCCCTCCACACACTGCCCATCTGCAGGGCCTTAAAGGGTGACGGCAGTTCATTCGCATGATTTGCATAATAACGTGACAAGGGAAGCGTCAGGTCATACCTTAAGCCCGAATCGGATATATCTTCCTCGCTCTTAGCGTTCTCAAGGTTTAACTTTTCGCCTCTCTTCATTATCTTAAATATCAGCTTCTCATTCTCACCGCCCTGTTTGGAGCACAGGTTCTCAAGATGTTCGACACAGGGGGTTTCGATCGACCTGAAACCGAATCCGCTGTAGGTCTCCTTTACAAGAGAGGTCACATAATCCCTTATCTGCATCTCACCGGGCAGTATATCCTTCATGCCCGTTACGGGCTTCTTCGTTAATGCCATATTTTATGGGTTCCTCCTATACACAGTTAGAGTTATAATATCATATTTTTTCAAGTATTTAAAGAACCAAACAGTTTTCTCTTTCGGTCGAGCATTTCATCAAGCCTTTCCATATAGAGTGAAACATCCTTTACATTGTCACACCTTTCTATGAGACCGTCTTCATAAACCCTCTTGCTGACTGTTCCGGCACCGCAGGCGACTATGGATTGGACCTCTTCCATGATCAGAATATTGTAGATACCGAAGCACCCTTCCCTTGCGTAACCTACATTTTCATAATTACCGGTCATGTTCTTCTGTCTGTACATGTAATAAGGGACCATGCTAAGGCTTTTAGCCCCGTCACAGGCGCACTTTAACATATCAGGTGTATTTATGCTTTTAAGTTCCCCGTGCTCTTTCAGGTACTCAGCCATTCCCGCTGCCCTTTTAATGGCCATGGAATGTATAGTTATACTGTCCGGCTTAAGAAGTTTAAGTTCATCCATGGTATGCTTAACATGGCTTAAGTCCTCGCCCGGGAGACCAAGTATGATATCCGTATTTATATTATCAAAACCGGCATTCCTGGCCAAACGGAAGGCACTTTTAATATCTTCTGTCGTGTGTCTCCTTCCTATAACCTTAAGGGTTGAATCGTTCATCGTCTGAGGGTTTATTGATATACGGGTAACACCTGTCTCTTTTAAAGCTTTCAGTTTATCATCTGTTATCGAATCAGGCCTGCCGGCTTCAACCGTAAATTCGAGAAGACCGGACAGATCAAACGTATGATACAGGTACCCTATCAGATCACGCAGCTTATCGGGTTCAAGTGTTGTCGGAGTTCCGCCCCCGATATAAACCGTGTCAGGAGAACGGCCGTTATACAATTCATATACCAGATCGATCTCTTTTTTCAGGCATCTTATATAATCTTCAACCCTATCCTTCCATGCCGCTATTGGGTAGGATGTAAATGAACAATACAGGCAGGTCGTGGGGCAAAAGGGAATGCCGATATAAAGGCTGTAACCGTCTTTTGCATCTATCTCCTTAAGTATTTCCTTCTCTTTGTGAGCTATCTGCGTACTTAATCCGATCTTTTCATCCGATACAAGATACCGGTATTTCATATACTTTCTGATCTCTTCATCATCACGGCCTTCATCTATAAGAAGCATGGGGATCTTCGCAGGCCTTATTCCCGTAAGTGTTCCCCAAGGAAGGCTTCTTCCCGATACCTCACTGATGCAGCTGTAAATGCACCGTTTCATTGCATCCTTTATGGCACCCTTATCGGGGCTTAACAGCTCTTCTTCCTTTTTGACTACTACTTCCCCACAAACATAAGAACATGAAACCCCAGAAGACAAAAGGACCACATCATAAAAGGAAGGAACCCCTGTGGATTCCTTGCCATCTTCGATAACTTCAATATTTAATTCTTCTTCGGAGAAAAATGCCTTGAACAGGGCATATATGTCATATTCAAGCTTTTCTCTGTTAACAAAAATCCGTATCATTCTTCCTTACCGATCGTTATTCTTAATAAATAAATGGATTATGGCTGCGTTCGAAGCCTATCGTAGTCACATCACCGTGTCCCGGATAGACCTTAACATCATCCGGCAGGCACATAAGACGTTCATTAAGCGATCTTAAAAGGGTCGCCTCCGATCCGGTTGGCAGGTCAGACCTTCCTATCGAACAGTAAAACAGGGTATCACCGCTTATCAATATCTTCTCGTTTTCGAAATAGAAGCAGCAGCTCCCCTTGGTATGGCCGGGGGTCGCGATAAGCTTAAACCGTAACCCTTCAATATCGAGTTCCTCATTATCCTTAAGGTACTTATTGCACCTTACAGTATAAGGCTGTATCATCCTTTCGGTACAATTATTGTGGGTATTCTCGCATACATCCTTCTCTTCCTCATAAGCATATATCTTAACGGATGCTGCCTGTCTTAATTCGTTTGTACCCATTATATGATCGTAATGTCCATGGGTCAGGCAAATGGCTGCCACATCAATCCCGCTGCCTTTAAGGGTATTGTAAATATATTCACCTTCACATGGTACGTCAAATACAACGGCCTTCTTATTCTCACTGTCGTATACGAAATAACAGTTGGTCTGCACCGGTCCCAGTACCATTCTTCCTATCTTAAGTTCTCCCATCAGCCAGTCGTCCTTTCTATGTCGATAACATCCTCTATTGATCCGAGCTTCTCTATAACCTTATTAAGCTCTTCCTTATTTGCAACCTCAAAGGATATTGATGTTGTTGCAGTTCCCTGCTTGCTGGTCCTTACATTCATCTTAAGTATACTTACGTTCTTCTCCGTAAGGATCCTGGTAATCTCTGCCAGCATTCCCGTCCTGTTGACAGTGTATATATTGATCTCGGCCATATAGCGTTCGGACATCTTGGTCGCATCCCGCTGCCATTCAGCCTCTATAAGCCTTGCCCTTTCCATTTCCGGAAGATTGATTATGTTTATGCAGTCTGTCCTGTGAATGGACACACCCCTTCCCCTTGTAACGAAACCGACGATCTCATCACCGGGTATCGGATTACAGCATTTCGAGAAACGTACAGCCACATCATCGATACCGCGTACAACAATACCGCCCTTGCTCTTTATCTGGATCTTACGCTCAGATGCCCTGCCGTTAACGGACTCGATCACTTCATCATCGGACAGGATCCTCGGATGATCCTTATCATAGAGTTCCATCATCTTATTGATGATCTGGCCTTCCTTAAGGCCTCCGTGACCTACCGCAGCCCTTACCGCATCCCAGTCCTTAAAACCGTACTTCTCCAGGATCGCATGTATGTATTCTGGCCTGAACACCTTGGCCGGGTCTATGGAATGAGCCTTGCAGTAATCCTGCATCATCTCCTTGCCCTTTAAGATGTTCTCCTCTTTTAATTCATTCTTGAACCATTGATTTATCTTATTCTTGGCCTGGGTCGACTTAACAATATTTAACCAGTCACGTGAAGGGCCCTTGGAGTTCTGGGAAGTTATTATCTCTATACGGTCGCCGTTATTTAAGATATAGTCAATGGTCACCAGCTTGCCGTTGACCCTGGCACCTATCATCTTATTTCCCACTGCCCCGTGTATCGAATAGGCAAAATCAATCGTATTCGAACCTGCCGGCAATGTTTTTACATCTCCTGCCGGAGTAAAACAGTATACCGTATCCCCGAAAAGATCAAGGTCACTTTTAAGCGTGGATAAAAACTCCTTGTTATCTGACATATCCTTCTGCCATTCAAGGATCTGTCTCAGCCAGGACAGCTTCTCGGCTTCCTGTTCTTCGGCCTTCTTGCCACTTCCGTTCTCCTTGTATTTCCAGTGGGCAGCAATACCGTACTCCGCCGTCCTGTGCATGTCGTAGGTGCGGATCTGAATCTCGAAAGGCTGCCCGGTATGGCTTATTAATGTGGTATGAAGCGACTGATACATATTGGCCTTGGGCATGGCTATGTAATCCTTGAACCTGCCCGGTATGGGCTTATACATCTCATGGATAACGCCAAGAGCCGCATAACAGTCCCGTATTGTATCAACCTTGATACGAACAGCAAAGAGGTCATATATCTGATCAATTGTTTTATTCTGATTTAGCATCTTCTTGTAGATGCTGTAGAAATGCTTGACGCGCCCGTCGATCTCTGCCTTGATACCGGCATTCTTAATATGCTGACTTACTTCTTCGACTATTATCTGAACGTATTTTTCTCGTTCCGACTTCCTTATCGCTATCTTATCCACAAGATCGTAATAGACCTCGGGTTCCAGATATTTGAGGGACAGGTCATCCAGTTCGACCTTTAGCTTGCTGATACCCAGACGCATAGCAAGCGGAGCATATATATCCATGGTCTCACGGGCTATTTCCTTCTGCTTCTCGGGCCTCATATGCTTAAGTGTACGCATGTTGTGGAGCCTGTCCGCAAGCTTTACCATTATGACCCTTATATCCTTGGCCATTGCCAGGAACATCTTCCTTAGATTTTCAGCCTGAAATTCCAGTTTATCTTCATTATACTGGATCTTATCGAGCTTTGTGACGCCATCCACGATAAGGGCTACATCCGAACCGAATTCTCTTTCTAGATCATCTATTGTAAGGGCCGTATCTTCTACCACATCATGCAGCAGACCTGCCGCTATAGATTCCTTGTCAAGCTGCAGCTCTGCAAGTATAAGAGCCACGCATAAAGGATGTATGATATAGGGTTCCCCCGACTTCCTTACCTGGTCCTTATGAGCTTCATATGCCGTATTGTAAGCCTTCTCTATAAGTGATATATCATCGCTCGGGTGGTATTTTTTGACGCACTCAATAAGGTCCCGATATAATTCGTCAGGACTTAAGTATTCCTTGATGGCTTCAAAACGTCCATCATCCAGGATCATGCCGAATGTTCTGTTGTCGTCATTACCCGTTTCCTGCATGGTTTCTCCTGCTTACAGAGAATCTTAACTAATAAATAATATCTTATTTTATAGCAAAAGGTTCCATTATTCAATCCATAATTATGTAAATCAATATAAATTATGTCATTTATTAGCATTTTATGACCATTTTGCTTGCACAGGGGTCTATTAATTGTTATATTAGTACTTTGGAAACTTAAAGGATATGTTTGATTAAGGAGATTTACAATGATTTCAGTAAATAACGTAACCCTGCGTCTTGGTAAGAAGGCCCTCTTTGAGGATGTAAATATCAAGTTCACCGAAGGCAACTGCTACGGTCTTATAGGTGCAAACGGTGCCGGCAAGTCGACCTTCTTAAAGATCCTTTCCGGTGCTCTTGATACTACAAAGGGCGATATCGCGATAACACCGGGACAGAGGATGTAAGTCCTTGAGCAGGTCCACTTTAAATATGATCATTATCCGGTAATGGATACAGTAATACTCGGCAACAAGCGTCTGTATGAGATCATGAAGGAAAAGGACGCAATATATGCCAAGGAGGATTTCTCTGATGAGGACGGTATAAGGGCTTCCGAGCTTGAAGCCGAGTTCGCCGAGATGGACGGATGGGAGGCAGAATCAAATGCCGCAATGCTCCTTAACGGTCTGGGTATTGAGACCGACCTTCATTATACAATAATGAGGGACTTAAACGGTTCCCAGAAGGTCAAGGTACTTCTTGCCAAGGCACTCTTCGGCAATCCCGATATTCTTCTCCTTGATGAGCCTACCAACCATCTTGACATGGACGCCATCAACTGGCTTGAGGAATTCCTCATAAACTTCGAAAATACTGTCATCGTCGTAAGCCATGACCGTTACTTCCTTAATAAAGTATGTACTCATACAGCTGACATAGACTACGGCAAGATCCAGCTCTATGCCGGTAATTACGATTTCTGGTACGAATCAAGCCAGCTTCTTATCAAGCAGATGAAGGAAGCAAACAAGAAGAAGGAAGAAAAGATAAAGGAACTGCAGGAGTTCATCTCACGTTTCTCTGCCAATGCATCAAAGAGCAAGCAGGCCACTTCACGTAAGAGAGCTCTTGAAAAGATCGAACTTGATGAGATAAAGCCGAGCTCACGCAAATATCCTTATATTGACTTCCGTCCCGACCGCGAGATCGGAAACGAAGTGCTTACGGTCGAAGGTATAAGCAAGACAATAGACGGCGTAAAGATACTTGATAATATTTCCTTCATCCTGGGCCGTGAAGATAAGGTTGCCTTTGTCGGCGGTAATGAACTTGCCAAGACCACCCTCTTTAAGATCCTGATGGGTGAGATGGAACCCGATGAAGGGACATTTAAGTGGGGAGTCACAACATCCCAGGCTTACTTCCCCAAGGATTCAACTAAGGAATTCGATAATGACCTGACAATAACCGACTGGCTAATGGGCTACTCTCCCGTAAAGGATGTAACCTATGTCCGCGGCTTCCTTGGAAGGATGCTCTTCCCCGGTGAAGACGGTGTCAAGAAGGTTAAGATATTATCAGGTGGTGAAAAGGTAAGGTGCCTGCTCTCCAAGATGATGATATCGGGTGCCAATATCCTTATACTTGACGAACCCACCAACCACCTTGACATGGAATCCATAACTGCCCTGAATAACGGACTTATTAAATTCCCGGGAGTGATCCTCTTCTCTTCACATGATCATCAGTTTGTTGAAACAACCGCCAACAGGATCATGGAGATCCTTCCCGACGGTACCATGATAGATAAGATAACAACCTATGATGAATATCTTGCCAATGATGAAATGGCAAGGAAGCGTACTGTTTATACTGCAAACAGGGAAGATGACGATAACTGATGAGCAGAAAGATACTTTTTACAGATCTGGACGGAACCCTGCTTGATTCTGGCAAAAATATAAGCCCCGCCAATCTCGATGCCATAGATTTAATGACTAAGCAGGGTCATAAATTTGTAATAGCAACGGGACGTCCCATACAGAGTGCCATACAGATATCAAGGCGATACGGATGGACCGGTGAGGGTTACTATATCGCAAGCTACAACGGAGGTCTTATCTATGACTGTAATGAAGATAAGGCCCTCGTTCGCTTTCCCGTAAAGATGGAATATGTCCGCCACATACTGGATGAAGCTCATGCAGCCGGTATCCATGCCCATACATATGATGATGTAAATGTTGTCTCCGAGAAGGATACTTCCGAACTTCGTACTTATTGCAAGGGTATCATGGTCCCCCCTGTTGTTGTTGATGATGCCACAGCATATCTTAAGAATGAACCAATAAAGGTCATAGCCATATCAAGAGGATCGCATGCTGTTCTTGATGACTTCAGGGACCGCCTTGCCCCATATTGCGAGGGAAGGCTTGCAACGGTATTTTCAAACCCAATGCTTCTTGAATTTGAAAATCCAAGATCCACCAAAGGGCAGGCAGTGTCTTATATGTGCAGCCACTTTGACATTTCCATGGTTGATTCCATAGCTGTCGGAGATGAGGAGAATGATATATCCATGATCCGTGCGGCCGGCACAGGTGTGGCAATGGCCAATGCCACAGACGAAGTAAAAGCCATCGCGGACTATGTCACTATAAATGACAACGACCACGATGGCATAAGTGAGATCATATACAGATTTATACTTAAGCAATAAGGGATAGCTCAGTCTATCATGGTTTCCGGTGTGAATACCCTTTTATTGCTTAAATTCTTTACCTTTTTAATATTCTCTTCGGTCTTCTCCACTGCTTCTCTAATAAATTCCGCCTGACATGACAGAAGTTCCTTGCCCCTCTTGTCGATCTTGACATAATCACCCTCTTCATCCATGATACGGGCCTTGAGTGTATCACGCAGCATAACATCAAGTATATGATATACCCTCTCCTTAAGATCTTCTTCCTCTATGGGGAATAATATCTCGACTCTCCTTTCAAGATTTCTCGGCATCCAGTCGGCCGATCCGCAGTAAAGCTCCGGAAGTCCGGCATTCTCGAAATAGAATATCCTGCTGTGCTCAAGGAAACGTCCCACGACGGAACGTACCGATATATTCTCACTCACACCGGGGATCCCAGTCTTAAGACAGCAGATACCACGGATGATAAGATCTATCTTAACTCCGGCCATTGAAGCCTCATAGAGGGCTATTATAATATCCTTATCACACAGGGAATTGATCTTGGCGATAATACGGGCGTTCTTCCCGGCCTGTGCATTCCTTGTTTCCCTTCTTATAAGGCTTAAGAACCTGTCCTTAAGCCACAGGGGAGCAACGCTTAATCTGTTCCAGTTAAGGGGCTCGGAATAACCGGAGAGCATGTTGAAGACTGCCGTAGCATCCTCTCCCACAGGCTCTGAACAGGTAAGGAGTCCGATATCCGTATAGAGCTTGGCCGTAGAATCATTGTAATTACCGGTTCCAAGGTGGACGTATCTCCTTATGCCTTCTTCCTCACGCCTTACGACAAGAGTTATCTTACTGTGTGTCTTAAGGCCTACAAGACCGTATATAACATGGCAGCCTGCCTTCTCAAGCATGCGGGCCCATATTATATTGTTTTCCTCATCAAACCTTGCCTTTAGCTCAACCAGAACAGTTACCTGCTTGCCGTTCTCAGCCGCCTGTGCAAGAGCCGTTATGATGGGTGAATGTCCGGAAACCCTGTAAAGGGTCTGCTTTATCGCAAGAACATCGGGATCCCTTGCCGCCTGTCTTATA
>JBGUQP010000039.1:0-7663 GCA_045131145.1 Lachnospiraceae bacterium
TCCGTATGAATATATACTGGTTGACGGAAAGTCAACAGATAACACCCTTGAAACAGCAGAAAGATACAGGCGGAGCTTTGAAGAAAAAGGTATCCTGTTGAGGATCATATCGGAACCCGACAAAGGGATATATGATGCCATGAATAAGGGAATAGGAATGGCTTCGGGTGATATAATAGGGATGATCAATTCGGATGACTGGTATGAACCCTGTGCGGTAGAGACTGTTGTAAAAACATATGCCGAGGAACCCTTTGATATTTTTTATGCAGACCTTAAGATGCATATGCCATCGGGCGGGACCTTTGTGAAGAAGGCCAGATACAGAAGATACGCAACATCCAGGGACTGGAATCATCCCACAACGTTTATAACCGGAGAAATGTATAAGAAATACAAATACAGGAACGAGACGATACATGATGACTATGACCTTGTCTTAAGGCTCCGGAAAGCAGGAGCAAAAACGGTTGTGAGAAACGTGGTAATAGCCGATTTTACAATGAACGGCACCTCACACGAAAGAAGCTTTAAAAAGGCGTGTGAGAGAGTAAGGATCAAGTATGGGATATACCGGGATAACGGATACAGTCCGCTGTATTTTTTCGAATGCTTCATGGTTGAAATGGCAAAGCTTATAGTAGGTTAGGATATGGAGATAAAAACATTAACTTTCTTTTCCAATTATTATAATCATCACCAGAAGGCCCTCTGTGATGAATGGGCAGCCCTGCTGGGTCCGGGTTTCACTTTTGTCGAGACCGAGCCCATAGAAGGTTTCCGTTCGACAATGGGATGGGGTAATGAGGATGTTCCGCCCTATGTTTTAAGAACCTACCTGAATGAAAAGTCATATAACAGGGCATTAAAGCTGGGAACTGCAAGTGATGTTGTCGTTATGGGTACGGCACCTGAGGTATTTATTGAAGAGAGGCTTAAGCTTAACAGGATTACCTTCAGATATTCGGAGAGACCCTTAAAGGAAGGCTTTATTAAGTTCTTTATACCAAGACTTACGAAGAAATACCTCCATCTGCATGTAAGGAACAGGCACAGGAATATTTATGTCCTGGCAGCCAGTGCATACACTGCATGGGATTTCAGGAAAATGTTCAACAGCTATCCTGATAAGTGCTACAAATTCGGATATTTTCCCGAGCATAAAGAATATGATGTTAAGAAGCTCATGGACAGAAAAAGGATACTGGCCGACAGGGAGATAGGTGATCCCGAAATGCCGACTATCCTCTGGGAAGGAAGGATGCTTAAGCTTAAACGTCCCGACCTTCTCGTTAAGGCCTGCGCCGTATTAAGGGACAAGGGGTATAAATTCAGAGTACTGTTTGTCGGCGAAGGAAATGAACGGAAGAATGTGGAAATGCTCGTAAATATGTACCATCTGTCAGACAGGGTTTTTTTCATGGATTTTCTGCCTCCCGATGAAGCGAGGGAGAAGATGGCAGATGCCAAGATATATGTGATGACAAGTAATTTCCTTGAAGGCTGGGGATCGGTTATATATGAAGCATTGAATGCAGGATGTGCGACCGTGGTATCCCATGCACCCGGTGCGACCCCATGGCTTGTTAAGGATGGAGTTACCGGCCTTGTATTTGAGAACGGAAGCGTTGAATCACTTACAGGTAAGCTTGAGAAGCTCCTTAATGATCCGCAGTTATGTACGAAGCTGGGAAGCAATGCCTATGAACAGATGAACAGACTCTGGAATCCAAGGGTGGCAGCGAAAAATGTTTTAACCCTGGCAGATGACCTGGCTGAAGGAAGGAAATGCAGCATTAAGGAAGGCCCGTGTTCACCGGCAGGTACCCTTAAGAATAACTGGTTTAAGGACACAGAGAAAGGTTAATTGAATGAAAATACTCTTTCTTATGGAATATCCCATAGATCTGCCGGGGGGCGGACAGCTGTCTACCTGGACTCTTTGCGACGGCTTGAAAAAACAGGGGTTTGAACCTGTCGTTGCATGCCCGACCCTGCTGGATAAACAGAGAAATGTTTTTGATTTTAAGGTAGTTGAATACAGATCCGATGAGAACCGTGAAAGAAACAGATATGCAAGGATAATGAATTTTATCGGAAGAATATTCTCCTTTAACCGGATCATAAGAAAGGAAAAGCCTGATCTTATTCATGTTTCCATGTCGGAATCACTTATAAGCTTTGGCTTTTTAAGGTGCCTTGGTGCATTTAAAAACATACCTTTTGTTTATACGGACAGGGGACTTGCATACGGCTACAGGCGCCATTCCAAGTTCTGCATAAAGCAGACCATGAAGCATGCAGCAGCCATGATATGTACAACCGAGTATAACAGGCAGCAGTGGCTCAGGGAGAAAATTGCGGTTCCCATCAAGGTCATTCCCAACACTATAAGTTCCGCATTCGATATATTTGATGTGACCAAACGTCCCATGATGAGGGCAAGGCATGGTATAGCGGAGAAAGAATTCGTTGTAGGCTTCGCCGGCAGGATATCGGAGGAAAAAGACTGGGATCTTGTGCCGGTTCTCGTTAAGGCCTTAAATGAAGCGGGGATAAAATTCAAGGTAGCACTGGTTTTGTCGGTCTATGAAGAACGGGATGAGGATATAGCGGCAAGGATAAGAAAGGGTATCGTGGATGTGATCGGCCGCGACATGTTAATATACATGCAGGATCTTTCCCAGAGAGATATAGCCGACTATTATTATATGGTGGATGTTTTTGTCATGTCATCGATGTTTGAATCTTTCGGAAAGGCAGCCGTTGAAGCAATGAGCAGGAAGTGTTCGGTTGTGTCGACGGATGTTGGCGGACTTGTGGAGGTTGTAGGCAAAAAGGAGAACCTGTACACAAAAAAGGATATAGGCCGGTTTACCGACAGGGTGAAGAAGCTTTACGAAGACCGTGACGAATTGGACAGAGACCGAGAGTTTTTCTATAACAGGTACAGGAATCTTTACACTACTGAAAATCATGTGATGAGACATGTTGCCTTATATATGGATGTGAAGAAAGAATCCTAGAAAAGGAGATTAAACGTGGAGATACAAACCAACAGGCTGGACAGGGGATTCTACAGATATCAGAATGAATTCGAGGAAGCGGCTCTTAAAGTGCTCAGATCAGGCTGGTACATAATGGGCAGGGAGCTTAAGGAATTTGAAGAACAGTTTGCAGATTATATAGGATCAAAATACTGTGTGGGTCTGGGTAACGGACTTGATGCCCTGTGGATGGCATTCAGAATACTGGGGATCGGCAAGGGAGATGAGGTTATTGTCCAGGGCAACACTTACATAGCAAGTGTGATGGGCATAACAATAAACGGCGCAACGCCGGTATTTGTTGAACCGGATGAGTACTTCAACATCGATGCCGATAAGATAGAAGAGAAGATAACAGATAAAACAAAGGCTGTTCTGGCAGTCCATTTATACGGCCAGGCTTCGCAGATGGATAAGGTTGCCGATATATGCAGAAGACATGATCTGAAGCTGGTGGAGGATTGTGCCCAGTCACACGGATCGGCTTATAAGGGTAAGGTAACGGGAACCTTTGGAGATATTGGGTGTTTTTCATTTTACCCAAGCAAAAATATCGGTGCTTTCGGAGACGGTGGTGCGATTGTCACAGATGATGAAGAGATAGCCCGGAATATGCGGATATACCGTAATTACGGAAGCGAGAAGAGATACTATAACATGGTCGTCGGTACCAACTCAAGGCTTGACGAGATACAGGCAGCACTTCTTAAAGTAAGACTTAAATATGCGGCTGAGTGCAATGGAGAAAAACAGGAGATCGCATCTGAGTATGACAGGCGGCTTGACAATCCCGAAATAATCCTTCCTAAGGTTAGGGAAGGAGCTGACCACATATACCATCAGTATGTTATAAGATGCAAAAGACGCGATGAACTGATGGCATACCTTAAGGATAAAGGGATATCGACGATAATACATTACCCGATCCCTCCTCATCTTGCACAGGCTTACGAATATCTTGGGCATAAGAAGGGGGATCTTCCGATAACGGAAAGATATGCCGATGAGGTCTTAAGCATTCCCATGTTCAATGGGATGACTAAGGAAGAGATCGACTATACCATAGATGTGATTAACTCTTTTAAATAGTTTAGATAAAACGGAGATGCAGATGAGCAAGATTTCGATAGTTATACCCGTGTACTATAATTCAGACACTTTAATGCTTCTGTATGAGGATATGAAGGAGAAGATCCTTCATAAGCTCGGTGATTATGAGATAGTATTTGTCGATGACGGTTCCGGTGACAACTCCTGGGAGATCATGAACCGGATACGTGATATGGACGAAAATGTCCGGTGCGTAAGACTGTCAAGAAACTTCGGTGAGCATGCTGCCATACTGGCAGGTCTTCATGTATGCACCGGTGACTGCGCAGTGACAAAGCAGGCTGACCTTCAGGAGGACTCGGAACTTATCCTTGAGATGTATGAGAGCTGGAAGAAGGGTAATAAGGTAGTAATAGCCGTGAGGGCTCAGAGGGATGATTCTGCCATAAAGAAGTTCTTCGCAAATATGTATTACTCTATCGTGAGAAAATGCATTGACAAGAACATGCCCGAAGGCGGCTTTGACTGCTATCTTCTTGACAGGCAGGTCATCGGAGTCATTGAGATGCTCGATGAGAAGAACTCAGCCCTGACCCTTCAGGTTCTGTGGGTTGGTTTTAAATCGGAGAAGATATATTTCCACAGAAAGGACCGGGAGATCGGAGAGTCTAGATGGACCCTGAGCAAGAAGATCAAGCTGGTAATGGATTCGATGATGAGCTTCTCTTACTTTCCTATAAAATTTATGTCAGGTGTCGGTGCCGTGTGTGCCATTATATCCTTTTTATGGATAATAGAGGTTATACTTGAGAGACTGCTTATAGGAACCCCCATAGACGGCTGGGCATCCCTTATGTGTCTTATCCTCTTCTCAACGGGAACCATACTCTTAATGCTTGGGATCCTGGGTGAATACCTGTGGAGAACATTTGATGCAAGCCGTAACCGTCCGCCGTTCATTATCGACACTGTTAAACCGGCAAGAAACAGTGAGGAAAATAAGCCTGAGGGATGAAAGAGAATAAGAAAGAAAGCTTGCTGTCAAGCTTTATAAAATATTTCTACGGTAATTTCGTGGTACTTGTACTGGGACTGGTTCAACTCCCGCTCACAACCCGTATACTTGCAACTGAAGAGTACGGGAAGACGACAATGTTTACCACGGCGGTTACCGTAATTTATATTTTTGCCATTCTGGGTCTTGACCAGGCATATATACGCTATTATTACAGGGAAGGCGTCAATCGTAAGACCCTGTTTTTTCAATGCCTTATTCCGCCGTTTATTCTTATCATAATCCTGGCTTCTGTGTATTGTGTTTTCTCCGGCCTTTTCAATGAATTTCTGTTCGGGGAAACCGGCATCAGTGTGATCATTCCGGTTGTGGTTTATACGGTGACGTCGGTTTTTGAAAGGTTTCTTTTTCTGAACATCCGTATGGATCAGAACGGAGTACTGTATTCGAATTTAAATATCCTGTCCAAGGTACTGAACCTGTCTTTCATAATTTTGTTTGCATGGATGTACGGCAGCGACTTCAGGGTCGTTATGTACGCCATGTCGGGTTCCCTTTTTACGGTTACACTGATATGCGCAGTAAGATATCTGTTCGTAACCGGGAAGGATAAGGTCACAAGACATGCGATAAGTCAGAGAGAGCTCTTAAGATACGGGATACCCTTTATTCCCATGCTTCTTATGGAATGGCTGCTGTCATCCATGGATAAATGGTCGATCAAGATATTCAATGATTTTTCCGAGACCGGAATATACGGATCGGCCATGCAGATAATGACCATAATACTTACGGTTAAGATAACCTTCGTGGCCTTCTGGTCACCCGTAGCCATGGAGAAGTATGAAAGCAGCAGCGAAGAAGAGTGCAGGGTATTTTTCGGGAATATGTTTGACAGGGTACAGTTTTTATGTATGTGTGCCGCTTTTATGCTGACGGCCTTCAGGGGCGTGATAGTACTGATCCTTGGAAAGGATTACAGGGAAGCCGTTTCCATTATTCCGTTTCTTACCCTGATGCCTATACTCAGTATCCTTTTTGAGATGACGGGTCAGGGAGTTAAGTTCACGGGTAAGATCAAGTACTTTAATTATGCTTCTTTAGCAGCCATCATATGTAATCTTATCGGCAATACACTCCTGGTACCAAGATTTAAGGGAGTCGGTGCCGCACTTGCAACGGCCATAACCTACATGGTCTACTTTGCCATTGGTACGTATTTTGCCGTTAAGTGTTATCCTGTCAGATACAGGATGAAGGAATTTATTATTTCCATGATCCTTTACTGTCTGTATGCCTTATACGCAACACTTACGGGCGATCAGATAATGAGTGCCCTTGCCGGTGTGATCTTGCTCGCCGCCTGCTGTGTATTGAACAGAAAGACACTTAAGGAGCTGGCTGCCTATTTAATGAGCTTTCTGAAGAAGTTATTAAATAAACAGGGATAAAATATGCGATATATCGTTATTGTGGGACTTGCGGCCGTCTCCGGCCTCGTGATCCGGAAAAAGAATGAATACAGAAACAAGATCCTTCTCATACTGGGCATTTTGATCGTGATCATGAGTGCACTTTATAACATCAGGAATCTGGGAAGCCTTATAGAACTCGTGCATCCGGGTAACCAGGCTTTTTACCAGAAAGAGTTTTTTGAAACAGGCAAGTATCCTGACAGTCTTCTTGTAACACTGCTTGAAGGGAAGAGGGTATATGTGAAGGATGATGTCTATATGATGGGGCAGCCGGAACAACACGGCAAGACATTTAATTATGCCCTCTACCATGCAAGAAATGAATATTATCTGCTGGAATATCTGCATACGGAACTAATAAAGGATGCGGGAATGAACGACACGATAGTGACCGATGAGCTTGTTGCAAGTGAATTTGCTTCGCTTGGGCCCATAAACGATATGCTCAGATATTGTTTTCTGTATGGCGATCTTCCCTTTGAATCAGCCAACTATTTTGCATATTATTGGTATTATTATGAATTTCTGAATGAGATACGGGCATATATGTGCACGGAAACGGATTCAAACGGGGAAACGGTTTTTACATCCGATGATCTGGTGATCTTATGGAATACCGTTGACGGTATCGAGGAAGAGGATCTTTATATAATGACAAAAGATTATTACGATTCTGAATTCGGGAGTATCGGGGAGGCATCAGGCAATGAGTGAGATGATAAGCCTTTATCTGGGGAAAACGAGTACCGGATATTTTCTGGAACAGGTGATCGTGATCCTTGTGCTGTTCACTTTCGGCTATGTTGTGAACCTGTGTCTGTGCAGGGGAGATGTGGATATGCTTGAAGTGCTTCTTGCCTTTCCCACAGGTATATCCCTGTATTCGCTTACAAGTTTCATGCTTCTTGTAACAGGTTCTCCGTTTAACAGGATAAGTGTGACCGGCATATGTGTCCTGATCGCAGCGATATGCCTGCTTGTAACCGCCGTGTCGAAAAAGAGGGCATACAGGGGAGGAGCATCCGGGAAAAAACTTATCATATATTTGATAACAGTGTTATGTATCGCTGTTATTT
>JBGUQP010000040.1:0-2981 GCA_045131145.1 Lachnospiraceae bacterium
GGAGATCCATAAGGAGTATAAGAAGATCAAGTTCCATTTCCTTGTGGGATTTGCTTATGATCATAAGGATAAAATAGTGACTGACGAGGAGAACAATATCTTTGTTCATAATGATGTAAGACGTGTGAGTTCTTATATGAGCAAGGCAGACCTGGCAGTGACTTCACAGGGAAGGACCGTGTTCGAACTTGCCAGCATGGGTGTTCCGTCTGTTGTACTGGCTCAGAATGAGCGTGAGGCTGAACATGTATTTGCCGGAATACAGAATGGTTTCATCAATCTCGGTATCGGAAAAGAGCAGGATGATTCCACGATCATATCAACGATAAAGTGGCTGATAATGACTCCCAATGTAAGATCTGAGATGAGAAGGCTCCAGCTCCTGAAAGATTTTTCCAAGGGCCAGGAGAGGGTAATGCATCTTATCCTGAATGATACAGATGATGAGGATTAAACGCTGACTGATGGATAAAAAAGAATTTCAGATGATAGATGTCCGTAAGGAATATGATCAGGACCTTCTGGATGCGCGGATCCTCATGGAACAGCAGGAGGAGAAGCTAAGACAGGAATTTAATGCTAGGCAGGAAGAACTGAAACAGGAATATTTGAGGCAGCAGGATATACAGAATGATATCATCCGGGAGAATGCAAAGCAGTTCGTTTCCACGATGCCCTCTATGCATGATGCGTCTGCCATATCCCTTAACGGAAACATGGATAATATATATGCCGGTAATGCGATCCCTGTCCAGCCGATAATCCCACAGGAGGTTATTGATTCGAGGATGTCTCATATGGCGACAGCCATGAACGGGTTTACCGGAAGGAAGGTACTGCTGGTAAATACGGTATGCGGCACAGGCAGTGTCGGAAGGCTTGTTGTCGGTCTTTACCATACACTTATGTCTGCGGGATATGAATGTCTGGTTGCATACGGCAGAGGAGAAGCGCCTTCGGATGTAAGGGCATACAGGATAGGAACGGATACTGACGTTTATATACACGGTGCCTTGAGCAGGCTGTTTGACAGGCATGGTTTTTACTCGAGAAGAGCTACGATGGATTTTATCGATATGGTTAAGGAATACGATCCGGATATCATCCATCTGCATAATATCCACGGCTATTATCTGAATCTTGATGTGCTTTTTGAATATCTTAAGACCTGCGGCAAGAAGATAATATGGACCCTGCATGACTGCTGGACCTTTACGGGTCACTGCAGCCATTTTGAATATATAGGATGTACCAAATGGATGAGCGGCTGCTATAAATGCGAACAGTTAAGGGAATATCCCAGATCATTCGGAACAGACAGTTCGGCCGTAAATTACGAGGATAAGAAACAACTCTTTACCGGTATCGATAACCTGACACTGGTAACTCCTTCCCGTTGGTTAAAGGAGAAGGTTGAACAGTCGTTTCTGCAGGAATATCCTGTTGTTGTGGTACCTACAGGAATCGATCTGACTCAGTTTTACCCCTATGATGAGAATGTGTCGGACGGGAACCTGATTTTTAATATTAAAAATGAACTTGAACTGAGAAACAAGATCATTCTTTTAGGAGTCGCAAATCCCTGGCGGGACAGAAAAGGACTTGTCCAGTTCGATATGCTTGCCAAGACGCTTTCAGACAAATACGCAATCATACTGGTTGGACTTAATGACAAGCAGATGAATGGTCTGAATGACAGGATAATAGGCCTTAAGAAGACAGACAGTACAGAAGAACTTGCGGCCCTCTACTCCATGGCGGATATATATATAAATCTTACGCTTGAAGATACCTTTCCGACCACAAATATTGAAGCCCTTGCGTGCGGAACACCGGTCATTACCTATAAGGCGGGAGGAAGTCCGGAGAGTGTTGATGAGACGTGCGGAGAGGTTGTTGAACGTAATTCCATTCAGGGAATCGGAGCGGCGATCGAGAAGATACTTAATTCCGGGGGTCAGGCCTACACACGGGAGATGTGCTTAAGGAGAGCCCAGCTCTACAGCAAGGAATACCGCTTTCTGGAATATATACAGAATGTTTACGAAACCATATGAGAGATTTTTGCAAGAAATTTGAAAAAAGCATATTGTTTGCTTTGAAGTTCCTTATGTATGCGGCTTCTTTTACAACCTTTTTTCTTCTCTTTGCCATAGATAACAGGGAGATAATAGTTTTGTCGCGTACAGCTGCGGTAACAATGTCGACCTATGCTATTATCCTGGTTCTTTTATCGGGTACATACGGCAGTTATGATATAGGGAAGAAGAAAGATAAGGACATTCTTTTATCGCTGACCATCTCGGTTATCATAACAGACCTCATTACTTATTTCGAGCTTACTATCATGAAGACCAATGAGGCCAATAATGCCACATTCAAGATCGAGAATGTCGGGATCCTTTTTTCGGTCATGATCATCCAGTTTATCATACATATGATCTTTATAAAGCTTGGAAATGCTTTCTATTTCTGGCTTAATGATCCGGAGAAATGTCTGGTCATAAGCTCGGACAACAATGTTGGAAGGGTTGTTGCGGCCCTTTCAGACCTGTCAAGAAGATATGCGGTTTATGATGTGATCAACAGCGATGATCCGGAACTTAAAGATAAGATCGTGCAGGCAGATACAGTGGTTATGTATGAAGTTCCGGTTGATGTAAGGAAGGATGTTATAGACTGGTGCTATCAGAACCTTAAGAATATCTATTACAACCCCAATGTGGCGGATATCCTTGAGCATAATTCCCAGCAGATGATCATGGACGATATTTCTTTTTATGCCTGGCAGTTTCACCTTATATCCTGGGAGCAGAGGATAGTAAAGCGCCTTATGGACATCCTGATCTCGACGATCATGCTTGCCCTGCTTAGTCCGGTCCTTCTTATAAGTGCTGTCTGCATCAAGAAAAATGACGGCGGAAAGGTATTGTTCCGTCAGAAGAGGGCTACGGCAAACGGAAAGGTTTTTGAGATATATA
>JBGUQP010000041.1:0-3413 GCA_045131145.1 Lachnospiraceae bacterium
CCCCGCCCGCGGCCCACACCATGACTCAATTTCACTAATGAAATATTCATCAAGCTCCCGTCTCTTTTCAAGATTTTTATCCATTTCATCATTCATCGCTTTAAGAGCAGCGGCCATACCGATGATCCCGGGAACATTCTCCGTGCCGGCCCTTCTGCCTCTTTCCTGACTTCCGCCGTAAATAAGAGGTGGGAGCTTAAGATTTTCCCTTACATACAGAAAACCGACACCCTTGGGCCCGCCGAATTTATGTCCGCTTGCCGACAGAAGGTCTATGTTCATGTCTTTAACATTGATCGGAAGATGACCCGTGGCTGCTACCGCATCTGTATGAAAAAGGATACCGTGCTCTTTGGCAATCGCGCCCAGCTCACGCACCGGTTGTATGGTCCCAAGCTCGTTATTAACCATCATCACCGAGATAAGGACAGTATCCTTCTCTATCTGCCTCTCTATCGCCGAGGGATCTACGAAGCCTGAAGGATCAGGGTTTACATAACTCACCCTGGCAAGCCCCTTCCTCTCAAGATATCTGCATGTATTCAGAACAGCGTGATGTTCAAATGAAGTGGTTATAATGTGGGGGACCGGAGCGGATCTAAGCTCTGCCAAGCCCCTGATGGCCTGATTGTCGGATTCACTGCCGCCGCTTGTAAAGAATATCTCCGTAGGTAAAGCCCCGACAGCTTCCGCAATATCTTCCCTGGCTGATGCCACGTCCTTCCTTATTTTCTGGGCAAAATCATACACCCCGCCCAGGTTGGCATAGGAATCCTTAAGATACGGCATCATGGCGGCAAGGGCCTCATCCTTAAGCCTTACCGTTGCCGCATTGTCCATATATATTAAATGACTTTCGGTGTGGTCCATATTCACTGTATCTTAATAAATCCTTTGGTTATTTTATCTGAACTATATGTATATCCGTCAGCGCAACCTGATCGCCGGTAAGGGCAAGGTGGATCTTATCCACTTTCATGCTTATATCCGTAGTCGTAAATATGCTTATTCCGCCGTTGTCGGAATTAACGGTTATACGGCTGCCTTCCCTCTTAACATAGATCTCATAATCGATCCCATCCTTGTTGCGTTTCTTCCATGCATCCCAGGATCCGAAATCATCCTTCATGTTTACCGTTATGGTATTGCTGACCTTCTCATCCGACTCCCAGTTCTCACCGTCAAGCCTTATAAGGACAAATTCCCTGTAATCATCCGCTGTCAGGCTGCCGTCACGTGATGTGTATATACTTACATACGGGCAGTGCCATACCAGTCTGGCCGTAGGAAGGCTCATGGAATGGAAAGTCACCTTCATCTCATCCTTCACGGGAATGGGCATGGATGATTCTGCTTTCCATCCGTTAACCTGGACATTGGGGATATCTCCGGCCGGCCCGTCAATAAAGCTTATTTCGGGAGCTATCCGTTCAATATGATCATCGCCCACGGGAACATCATCCCTGTCTATGGTGACACCGGTAATATCACAGTTCTCGCCTGTCAGCCCTATATAGGCAAACCTGCAGCTGTCAGGAAGCGCCATGATGATATCCATCGTAAAATACTGACAGGAGATCACAAATTTAAGATGATCTTTTACCTTCACCGCATCTATGTCAAAAGTAATGCCTGCCCTGTATTCGTCAACCAGGGGTATCTTCTCCCCGTTTTTCCAAATTATACCGGCCTTTATGTTCCTGCAGCCGGGACTCTCTATCTTACCGTCGAACCTGATCGAACCGTATTCGTAATACAGAAGGTCCTTCTGCTTGTTTTCACTGAAATGCACCCTCGCATCAAGAGAATCAAATATTATAAGCGTAGGCACATACGACTCATCCTCATATCCCCGTGCCATCCTGGCCTTAATCCGTATCTTAACGGTGTTTGAGGTTATTACTATGCCCTCGGATACGTTGGTTCTTAATTCCCTGCAGTTTAAGTGGGTCCTTCCCGATAGTTCCTTTATCTCCCTGCGTTCCTTCATCTCATAGCCGATATCCCTGTCTATGAGCCTTAACATGACCTTGGCAAATTCGGGATCGAGCTGGGTCCCAAGCCCCTTGACAAGTTCCTCCCTCACCCTCTGCTGGGGTATCGGATCACGGTAACTCCTCTTACTTGTCATTGCGTCATACGCATCGGCAACTGCGATTATCCTTGCAAGAGCGGGAACATCTTCCCCCTTCAGTCTGTCCGGATAACCCCGGCCGTCATATCTCTCGTGATGATAATGGGCACCTATACTAAGGTATGGTGACCGGCTTATACTTGACAGTATCTGGTTCCCGATAACCGGATGTCCCTTGATCACGTCATATTCAGCTTCATTCAGTTTCCCTTTTTTGTTTATTATCTCATTGGGGATACCTATTTTACCCACATCGTGCAACAGGGCCGCATAATATACTTCCCTGCAGCTGTCCTCGTCCCAGCCGGATTCCCTTGCTATCATTTCGGAATACTCGGCCACACGCGCCGAATGACCGTGTGTGTATGTATCCTTGGCATCTATAGCCGTTGCAAGCGCTTCAGTCGTCTGCTCAAATATCAGTTCCAGATTGTTTCGTTCCTCTTCAATAAGCTCAAATCGTATCTGATTGACCTTCTCTACCCTCTCATTCATGTCCCTTAAGGCAAAAGCAAAAAGGATGATCGCCATTACCGATATGGTTATATTGGTAACCGATATTCCGTATACAAAAACCTGTATGATCGATGCAATAAGGGATACAGCGGTAAAAAGGATTACCGAAAGAGACAGATCCCTGCTGAGCCTGTCAAAAAACTGTATAGTAAGTGAAAGATCTACCACAAATATCGCAAAGGGAATTGCATAACTGAGTATAAATCCCGGACTTCTTACATAATGATTTGTATCATCAAATGTATAATAAAGTCCGGTATATTGGGATATCAGAACAAGCATGACCCCTATCACGATAAGAACCTGGACTATAATAAAACGTGAGGGAGCCTTCTTGAATCCTCCTTCATTTATATAGAGATCCTCAAGAAAGAAATTAAAAGAAAGGGATATAAAAAGGATCATAAGAAAGCATAAGCAGTTGGTGACCCTGACCATCCAGAATCCAAGTGTGCTCACATCGCCCCTGAATATATAAGCATACCGGTCGCAGATGAGCAGGATCATGGCGGAAAGTTCCAGACAGATGATCGCAGCCTTACGTCTTCTTGAAAGGGTTCTTATGATATTAACGAAGACGGCAATACTTCCGCATATACCGCTCAGTACGAGCATTATATTCAGTTGGAGGTTCCCCTGAAATTCCATCTGTCATTGTCCTTAAGCTTTTTAGAAAAGAGCCACTCCCAGATCTTAAGGTTCCTTAGGTCTGAAACAGCCACCCATGAGCAATGGGGATTAACACCGAAATGTTCTTCCATAA
>JBGUQP010000042.1:0-2039 GCA_045131145.1 Lachnospiraceae bacterium
TTTAAGGAGCTGGCTAGCCAGAGACATTTTTGATCAAAACAGAATGCTTACCATCGGGTACGGTTACGCCAATCTGAATATGAGTGAGCGTTATAACGCGCAGGGCTCCCCATACTGGGCAATGAAGATATTCGCTTTCCTGATGCTTCCCGAAGATCATCCGTTCTTTAAGGCTACTGCCGCAACTGATAAGGAACTTATGTGGAAAAAACCGGTATGCTCAATGAAGTATGCTGATATGCTCGTATATCACTATGGCGATCATACCACTGCTTTTGTGCCCGGAGTATACAGTCCGAACGGCCACGGACATATCGTCGAGAAGTATTCCAAATTTGCATATGATTCCAAATTCGGGATCAGCATCAGCCGCTCACAGTATGAATTGTGTGAATGTGCGCCGGACTGTATGCTTGCGTTTCTGATAGGCGGATATGTATATGTAAGAAGGATCTGTGAGGATCATACGATAACGGAATCATCTGTTATTTCCGTATGGAGCCCGTATCCGGGAATCAGGGTAAAAACGACAGTCACACCGGATGAGAACGGTCACGTTCGCCTGCATGAGATCGACAGTACGATCGACTGTACTGCAATTGACAGTGGTTTTGCCGTAAGGCGGGACGATACGGCGGATGTTGAAATGAAAGTAAATGACGATAAAAACACAAGCAGTGTCATTAATAAGTATTGCGGATGCATCGTGACAGGGAATATTATTGAGGGTAATACCGGTGATGTTTGTGCCTGTTCTTACACGGCTGATCCCAATACCCATCTTCTGTATCCGAAAACAATGATCCCGGCTGTGCGGTACCTGATCAAAAAGGGCAGGAGTGTTTTGAAGACGGATGTAATCAGCAAATGGAACCATATTAAGACAAATTCAAAGGAGGAATGAAGAATATGGAAGTAAGAACGGCAGCATCGCCAAAGGACGTAAAGTATTATGATACCCAAAGGCTGAGGGAGGAATTCCTGATACCTGAGGTGTTTAAAAAGGATGAGATCACATTTGTGTACAGCCACGTGGACAGGATCATCACAGGCGGTGCCATGCCCGTGAATTGTGAACTGAAGCTAAATGCGGCTGATGAACTCAGAGCGGAATATTTCCTTGAAAGACGTGAGATGGGAGTGATCAATATCGGCGGAAACGGCAGCATAAAGGCAGACGGAAAAGTTTATCCCGTAGCACACAGAGAAGCCATGTATCTCGGCATGGGTACAAAAGAGATATCTTTTATGAGCGATGATGGATCGAATCCGGCCAAGTTTTATATCAATTCAACTCCGGCACACAGATCATGTCCGACTGTTGTGATCAGGCAGGAAGGAACACCGGAGGAAGGTGTTGTTATAGTTAAAGATGAGAACAAAGTCCACCTCGGATCATTGGAAGAATCCAACGTAAGAACGATATGTAAGTATATACTTCCGGGGCAGGTGGAAAGCTGTCAGCTTGTAATGGGAATGACACATCTTGAACCCGGAAGCGTATGGAATTCCATGCCGTGTCACACACATGACCGAAGGATGGAGGTATACCTGTATTTTGAAGTTCCCAAGGACGGTTTTGTAATGCATTACATGGGAGAACCTGATGAAACAAGACATATCGTCATGAGAAACGAGCAGGCTGTGATCTCTCCCAGCTGGTCGATACATTGCGGATGCGGATCGTCAAATTATACGTTTATATGGGGAATGGCGGGAGAAAACCAGGTATTCTCCGACATGGATGATGTAACAACCGATATGTTAAGATAACGGCCCTAATATTCTGAAGGAGGAAATAAACATGGGTATATTGAACAGTTTTTCACTTGAAGGAAAAGTAGCATGGGTCACCGGAGCATCCTACGGGATCGGTTTTGCGATAGCAACCGCTTATGCCCAGGCGGGAGCCACAATAGTATTCAACGATATAAACAGGGAACTCGTTGATAAGGGACTTGCGGCATATAAGGAGAAAAATATAAAAGCATACGGCTATGTATGTGATGTTACAGATGAAGAGGCCGTAGGTGCGCTGA
>JBGUQP010000043.1:0-2680 GCA_045131145.1 Lachnospiraceae bacterium
CGAGCAGGCAGGAAGCGGTAAGGAAGCTCTCGGTAAGATCGAACAGCATCATAAATCCGGAAAGGATTACGACATCATCATCGTTGACTGGAAGATGCCTGATATCGACGGCGTTGAGACTATCCGCAGGATACGTTCGGAGATAGATGCAAAGATACCGATCTTACTTATCTCGGCTTATGACAGATCGGATGTTGAGGAGAAAGCAAAAGAAGCAGGTGCTAACGGTATCGTCAACAAACCTCTTTTCCCTTCGACACTCTACGACACGATCAATGCTCTTATCGGAAAAGATCCGGGATCCATTGAACCTGAAGAGGATTATTCCGATCTTGAAGGCATGAAGATCCTTGTAGCTGAAGATAACGATATCAACTGGGAGATCGTTTCCGCCATGCTCTCGATGTTCGGTATCACTACAGAACGTGCGGAGAACGGACGAGTCTGTGTGGATATGGTGAGTGCAGCGGAGGAAGGCTGCTACGAGATGATCCTGATGGATGTACAGATGCCTGAGATGAACGGTCTTGATGCAACAAGGGAGATACGAAATATGTCTGAGCCAAAGGCTTCCATTCCCATCATTGCGGTTACGGCGGATGCATTCTCCGAGAATGTTACGGAATGTCTTAACGCAGGAATGAACGGACATATTTCCAAGCCTATCGATATGAAACTCGTCATTAAGGAGATACGAAGGATAAGAGAAGGAAGGAGATAATCATGAAAAAGTTGTTGTCTGTATTTTTATCCGTGCTGATGGTTGCAGAACTTGCCGCGTGCGGCAATACCAAACAGGATGTTACGACCGAGGAAGGTTTTGTACCTGCTCTGGATACTTCTACAAGCTGCCATATTAATTTCGCAGGCGGCTACGATAATTTCGAAGCGCTGGAAGCAGAGTTTGACCGCTTCAACGAGTACTATCCCAATGTGGAGCTGACATACACAAAGATCGACGACTACAACAACATGATCGGTATGGTCTTAAACGGCAACGATGCTCCCGACATCTATGTTAATTACTCCTGGATGTACGGAAGAGACCAGTACAGTTCTTCCATAGAACATGCGGAGGATTTATCCGATCCCGCACTGGGACTTGATCTGGACTGCATAAGAAGCAACATCATCCTGAATACGGACGACGGTTCCCTTCCTATGGTGCCTATCTTCTCCAATACTTACGGTATGCTCGTAAATAACGACCTTTTTGAGAAAGAAGGCCTTGAAGTGCCTACTACTTATACTGAGCTGGTAGAGGTATGTGAAGCATTTCGCGCAAAGGGATACGAATCTCCTCTGATGGGATTTACTCAGGAAGAGACGACGTCACTTTACACCGTGTCGATCTATCCTTATTACTGCAGTACAGTTGCAGATGATCCTGATGCTGTGGCAGCTCTTAATTCCTTAGATTCTTCTGCAGGTGAGTATCTTCGTCCTTCCCTTGAGAAGATAGATGCATTCGTGAATGACTGCGGTATAGATACGGGTGTTTGCGGTGAGATCGAGAATAACTACGATGCCGTTATCCTCCGCTTCTTCGAAGGCGATGTTCCCATGATGACCGCTTCGGGAGATACGGTGTCCGGAACAGCAAAGCGTGAGAGCAGATCGGAGGCATTTGCCGCTAATCCTTTCTCCTATACTTTTGTACCTGTTCCCATGTCGGACGATGGTGCTACTTTCCTAGATATGTCGAACCTTCAGTTCTCCGTTAACAAAGACAGCGAGAACCTCGGTATGGCTAACGAGTTCATGCGCTTCCTGATCACATCGGAAGAACTCAGCAATATGGCTCAGCTTAAGGGTCTTATGTCACCCACCAAAGACCTGTCCTTCAACAGTATGTACGCAGCATTCGGAGAGGTTCCCGAATCACGTATCATCTCCCTTGAAGAGATCGGTCTTACTGACGATGCTATCAATCAGATGAGACAGGCCGTATACGAAGTAGGAACAGGCTCCATGAGTATAGATGAGGCTGTAGCAGGATACGGTTCTTTAGATCGATAACAGATCTTCGGGATATTTGTAATCTGAACGGATAAACAATATTATGTTTTGTATCCTTATATAGAAGGATCCGAAGCGTGAGTTAAGTAGGATAAGTGATCATATGAACAGATTTTATACAAACTACACCGATGTAAGATTCATCGATAGCTCAAAAAGAATCTGGATGATTGTCAGAGCTTCTGCTTTTCTGTCAGCTTTATCAAGAAGGCAGGATTAAAACTCATCATTCCCAATATTGATGCTGCGCTTGCCAGAGGAGCCAAGGGAAAACTTATTACCACTACTTATCAGAACTTTACGGATATAGATTCATTGGAGTATTTCTTCAGCCTTAAGACTAAGTATCCGGATCAGTTTGATTGTCATCTTGATAAGGATTGCTTTATCGACAAGTCAGGAAACAAAGTCGGATTTCATTCCAAAGGATATCTGTTCAAGTTTTATGACCATAATGAACTGCTTGTAGGTTCCTCAAATATAACCGTATATGCACTCCTTAAGAATGTTGGTCTGTCCATTCGGATACCGATCACTTCAACCTTTTGGATTCCGATCTTCTTTTAACGGACTTCATGGGTTCACCCCAGGCTCCCATCGCTCTTCCTTCGTAGCTGAAGTATGTCTTGGCAGTTGTCCTGACGGGAGCTATGCGCATGAG
>JBGUQP010000044.1:0-2708 GCA_045131145.1 Lachnospiraceae bacterium
CTATGTATAATGTGAATGATGTTGTAGTCTACGGCAATCAGGGCGTTTGTGAAGTCGTTAACATCGGCACTCTGTCCATGTCAATGGTTGACAAAAAGAAGGAGTATTATACCCTGCGTCCTTTCTATCATCAGGATGCCGCCGTTTATGTGCCGGTAGACAATGTAACCACTGTGATGCGTCCGGTCATTTCCAAAAAAGAGGCAGAATCACTCATCAAGCGTATACCCGATATCGAAAATGCCTGGATCATCAACGAGCAGGAGCGTGAAACCCAGTATAAGACAGCGCTCAGGACCTGTGACTGTGAGGAACTGGTCAAGATCATCAAGGCCCTGTACAAACGCAAGAAATCGCGTATTGATGCCGGCAAGAAGGTCACCGTGGTCGATGAGCGTTATTTCAAGCAGGCAGAGAATCAGCTGTATGAAGAACTTGCCTATGCCCTTAACATGAACAAGAATGAGATAGGCGATTATATAAACAAAAGCATGAAAGCAAATAAAAAACAAGCCGGTTGATCCGGCTTGTTTTATTCTCAGTCCAAACTTCCTTCTATTCAATAGTCAGGCCGCTCCAGATATCATCGGGAACAAGAGCTACATAAGTACGTCCTGTATTGATCTGGATCTCATCACCGTTCTTATCATAGTAAAGGGTCGGTGACAGTTCATCTTCCTTAGACCATGTAATGGGGATGCACTTACCGTTGGTAATGTAATAACCGTCACGATTGTAATCGATCGAATGGAACATCATGTATCCGTTATTATCAAACTGTACATACCGGCAGTTCTGTATCAGCAGGTTCTTAAATGACAGCTGCTCATCGTTGTTGCCTGCATCCACATGCTTCTGACCGTATTCGGAGTAAAGATAGGTTCCGCTCGCCGCATCATAGTCAAGATAAGGCTTGTTATGCTTGTAGGGCATCTGAATATGGGATGCCGGCTTAGCGTCCGAATACTGGGACAGATCATTGGGTGCGCTGTCAGGTGCAAACTGATAATGAGGTCCCTTGTAGTAATCATTGTATGTCTTGGAATACTTGGGATGTGATGCAAAGTTCTTGTCTATATCACCCTCTAAAATATACTCAGTGAACTCCCTGGACTTACCGTTATTTACACGCGAAAATGTTCCGGAGAAATTCTCAACATAATCCTTAGCCATGTAATCATCAATATAGAAGGGACCGCCGTCATGACATACAACCGCATTCCACTCGGGTATGATCTGAAGGTTGGTAGGTCTTGTACTTCTTATCGATCCTATCTGCTTAACTGAATTATAGTCCTTGAAAAGAACCATGAAACGGGTTACACCGTCATTAGCCGTTGAGTTGGTCATCTCATATACAACATCGGACTGGGACAGACCGTAATGCGGCAGTGCCGTCTTCTCGTTATCTACCATCGCTGCTATAGGTCTCTGGTCCTTAAGCGCTTCATCTATCCACTCATTGGTGAGCTCGCTGCGATACATGCCTTCACGTGATTCCTCGGTTACTTCCTCGCTTGACACTTCAACCGCCGGTGCCTGATCATCGGTCTGCAGCTGTATTACAGGCTGATCGCCCGAGGATGCAGGTGTATCCTCTTCCTCTTCGTCCTTACTGCATCCGCCAAAAACAAGTGCCGTTGACAGAGCCAAAAGCAGGAATAAATATTTCTTCTTCATAAAAACCTCCCTTACCATGGATCATTCCCCTATTAACACTACTCATGATATGATACCACAAAATAATGTATAAGTCACTGAAAAAATGTACAACTTTAGGGCAATTTCACGAATCTATTTAATATATCTGTCCAAAAAGAGTCAGGGAACGTATTCCCTGACTCTTAGGTTCTTTGCATTAATTCTATATTAATTAAGTTATTCCCCGAAGATCAGCTTAAACAGGCTCATCCTCATGGTCGTTATAGTGAAGTTAACGCTCTTGCTTCCTATGGCATTATCACCATCGCCGTTTACAAGGATCACTGCCTTACCCTTATTTATGTTGTTGATGTAGCTTACGCTGTAGTAAGAAGGATCAACTTCCTTCCAGGTCTTATCCTGCCTTACAAGTACCCTTACCTCAGGCTCTATCGGGCCGCCTGTGTACTCCTGCTTGCCGGGCTTCACATCCCTGCCCTTGGCATCCTTCCCGGCCGCTACTATCTTGGCCTTGCTTAAGTCAATGATGCCTGTAGCGGACTTAACCACCTCGTAGGTTCCAAGCGCTGTTCCTTCGTAGTTCTTACCCTTGGCGGTCACTGCAACGGTTATGGTTCCCGACATCTCATTTTCACCAAGTGTAAACTTATCCCTGGAGGTAAGCTCCTTTACTCCGGCTGCAGTCACATCCGTTACCACGCCTTCGTAGTACTTAACCGTGTATTCCGAAGCCTTGAGCTGTACCCCGTCTACAGAAACATATGGTTTAGCTAAATACTTGCCGGGCTTCTTATAGATCATCTGCGGTGCAATGACCTCCGCTTCATCCATGGGAGCCTTCTCTATGGCGAAGGTACCCTTCAGTGCCTTATGTCCCTTGTAGTTTCCGAGGAACTTAACTGTGTAGGATCCTGTTCCCACCTTCTTATTTCCCGAATAAGTTATCGTATAATCCCTTCCAAGGATCAGTTCATTCGATCCTGCATCTGTTACCGTCACATCCGGCATTGCGCCCCCTGCTGTGTAGTATACAGGCTCCTCAGGAT
>JBGUQP010000045.1:0-7811 GCA_045131145.1 Lachnospiraceae bacterium
ACATCGTAAAGCAGGGCCTGGATATAGAATCCGGTTCCGCCTGCTATAACAGGAAGCCTGTCCCTTGCATAAATATCATTAATTGCCGCTTCTGCTTCTTCCTTGAACCTTGAAACATTATATTCTTCATTTGGTTCAAGTACATCGATAAGATGATGTCTGACTCCGTCCATTTCACCTTCGGTGATCTTAGCCGTACCTATATCCATATGCTTATATACCTGCATGGAATCGGCGGATATTATCTCACCGTTAAGTTTTTTGGCAAGCTTCACCGACAGGCCTGTCTTACCCACACTCGTAGGTCCCGTCAGGATCACGAGTTTATTCATGACACTATCCTCTTAAACATCTTCTCTACTTCACTTTTTGAAAATGATACAATTGTCGGCCTTCCGTGCGGACAGTTGAAGGGATTATCAAGTGTAAGAAGCTCATCTATAAGTGTTCTTGCTTCATCAAAGGACAGCCTGTTATTGCCCTTCACGGCACTCTTGCAGGCCATAGTCGCTATCCTGTGATCAACCGAATCAATGTTTCTTGAAAGCTTATCATTCATAAGCTCATCAAGAAGATCATGGAAATATTCAACCGGAGTCAATCCGAAGAGGTCCGTTGGTATCTCCCTTATGGAGTACTCGTTTCCCCCAAACTGTTCTATCTCAAATCCGATCTTTTTAAAATTGTCTTCATATTTTTTCACCACGGCCTCTTCCGCCTTGGAAAGGGTCACTATTATCGGAGGATTTAACATCTGCGAATTCACCCGGCCCTTTTCAAACTGCTTTATCAGCCGTTCGTATTTAACCTTCTCATGGGCAGCATGCTGGTCGATCACATACATCTTATTGTCCATCTCAACTATCCAGTATGTTTCAAATACCTGCCCTATTATCCTGTGTTTCTTAATACCCTCTGTACTCAGGAATCCATCGTCAAACATGGACATCTGTACCGGCTTTTTATCATCATCCTCTGCTGTGATCGTATCCGATGCTTTCCGAATGGATGCTTCATATAACTCCGGTTCGGTTTCTTCGCGGAATGCAATGGTCCTTTGAACATGTCCTGTTTTTACAGGAGCATACCCGCGTGTAACCGGGGACTTATATTCTTCCGTCACCGGGCTGTAATCTGATATTGATTTTTTTTCAAAGGGTTCCGGCCTTACCTTTTCCTCTATAATCTTTTTATCCGTCACCGGTTTATCATCGTCATGAATATCCGGTATAAGTTCCTTATGTGATAATGTTTCCTGTATGCTTTTTACAAGCAGATCATAGAGGACTCCTCCTTCCAGGAAACGTATCTCTTTCTTGGTCGGATGGACATTTACATCAATAAGCTCGGGTGATATGTCAAGATACAGAAAAACCACCGGGTACTTATGGAGCATAAGATAAGGCTTGTAGGCTTCATCGAGAGCCCTTCTTATAACCGTACTCTGAATAAATCTGTGGTTTACATAATATATTTCAAAAGACCTGTTCCCTCTTGATAATTCAGGCTTACAGATATAGCCGGATATCCTGCTATCCCCGTCATCTGCTTCTATCGGGAGCAGACCTTCTACCATGTCCCTGCCGTAGAGATTGTATATGATGTCGATTATCTTACCGTTTCCGGAGCTCTGCAGTCTTGTGTTGTTATTTATTATGAGCTTAAAAGCTATATCCGGATGGGACAACATGATTTTTTCCATAAAGTCCGATATATAGGACCCTTCGGTCTGCGGTGTCTTGAGAAATTTATGTCTTGCGGGTGTATTGTAAAAGATATGTCTTACGATAAAGGTTGTTCCCTCGGGAAGGCCCACATCATCACAGCTAAGCTCTCTGGAGCCTTCTATCACATATCTGGTCCCCGTAAACTCTTCTTCCGTTTTTGTTAATAATTCAACTTTTGATACAGCCGCAATAGAGGATAAAGCTTCACCGCGAAAACCGAGGCTTCCCACATCAATAAGGTCCTCTATTGACTTTATCTTACTGGTCGCATGTCTTTGAAAGGCTGTCCTGACCTGGTCTTTTTTTATTCCGCAGCCGTTATCGGTAACTCTTATATAGCTTATCCCGCCATCTTTTATCTCAACGGTTATGGCCTGTGCCCCCGCATCTATCGAATTCTCGACAAGTTCTTTTACTACGGATACCGGACGTTCGACAACTTCACCGGCTGCAATTTTATCTATTGTATTTTTATCAAGAACCGTAATATTTCTATCCATATTTTCCTTTATCAATAGCTCCACCTGTTTACCAGCTTATTCTGAAGCTTGCTTAAGGTATTAAGCGCTTCCATTGGTGTTATGTTATTAAGATCTATTTCTTTAAGCTCATTTATGATATCATCATCCGTAACCGTATCAAAAAGTGACATCTGATTAAGGTCAACATCATCAAGCCTTTTCACGTTTTTTTTGCCATCGCTCTTATCTCCTATACCTGAAACATTTACCGTAATATCATTCTGGGCCAGTTCTTCCACTATCTCTTTTGCCCTGTCTATTACCTGGTCGGGAACTCCTGCAAGCTTGGCGACCTGGATACCGTAACTCTTGTCGGCTCCACCCTTTACTATCTTACGAAGGAATACAATATTGTCGCCCTGTTCCTTGACTGCGATACAATAATTGTTTACCGAATTAAGCTTGCCCTCAAGTTCCGTAAGCTCGTGATAATGGGTGGCAAACAGGGTCTTGGCACCAAGGAGTTTGGGATTGGCAATATATTCAACCACAGCCCATGCTATGGATAATCCGTCAAACGTTGATGTCCCTCGTCCTATCTCATCAAGTATAAGCAGGGAATTGGGACTTGCATTTCTAAGTATGTTTGCAACCTCTGCCATCTCCACCATAAAGGTTGACTGGCCGCTTGCAAGATCATCAGATGCTCCAACCCTTGTGAATATCCTGTCCACGATGCCGATATTGGCTGACTTTGCAGGAATATAGGAACCGATCTGGGCCATCAGGACGATAAGGGCCGTCTGTCTCATATAGGTGGATTTACCGGCCATGTTGGGACCGGTTATTATGGATATCCTGTCATTTTTGTTATCTAGATGTGTATCATTGCTTATGAACATATCTGCACTGAGCATCTTCTCCACAACAGGATGTCTGCCTTTTTCTATATCAATGATCCCCTTCTCGTTGATCGAAGGCCTGCAGTAATTGTTCTTCTCTGCGACATATGACAGGGATGCTATTGCATCAAGGCCTGCTATGACCCTGGCTGTCTTCTGTATCCTGTCTATATTTTGTGCTAGTGTATCCCTTACCTCGCAGAAAAGGTCATACTCCAAAGAGAAGAGCTTCTCTTCCGAATTTAATATCTTATCCTCAAGTTCTTTTAGCTCATCCGTTGTATAGCGTTCTGCGTTTGTAAGTGTCTGCTTTCTGATATAATCATCGGGAACCATATTCTTAAAGGAATTGGTCACCTCAAAATAATAACCGAAAACCCTGTTATATTTAACCTTAAGGTTTTTGATCCCTGTCCTCTCACGGTCCTTTGCTTCAAGAGCAGCAAGCCAGCTCTTTCCTTCACTCTTGGCCTTCCTTAAAGAGTCAACGGTTTCATTGTATCCTTCCCTTATGATGCCCCCTTCCTTTATCTGCATCGGAGCATCTTCCGATATTGATGAATATATCAGATCGTAAAGGTCCTCAAGGGTATCAAGATCATTATAAAGTTCATTGAGAAGTCCGGACTTAAAATCAGCAAGCTGCTGTTTTATGGGCTTAAGCATCTTAAGTGAACCAGCCATTGCAATAAGGTCCCTGGGATTGGCTGACTTATAGACAACCCTGCTCATAAGGCGTTCAAGATCATATACGGGATTAAGGTATTCCCGCAGCTCCTCACGGGTAATGGCATTCTTAAGAAGAGCTTCAACGGCATCAAGTCTTTTGTTTATCTCATCCTTCTTTATAAGAGGCTGCTCAAGCATGGCCCGCAGGGCCCTTCCTCCCATTGCCGTCCTGGTCCTGTCAAGAACGGAGAGCAGGGATCCCTTCTTCTGCTTATCCCTCATCGTCTCGGTAAGCTCAAGATTACGTCGTGTCGCAGAATCCAGGATCATATACTCGGACACGTCATATGTCTTTATCGTTCCTATCTGAGCCAGGGAATTCTTCTGTGTCTCATAGAGATACTGAAGGAGTGCTCCCGCACTTATCAGGGAACAGTCACCGTCACCAAAACCGAAACACCCTGCCGACTCCACCTTGAAATGATCCTTTATCTTCCTTAAGCACAGCTCATCATCAAAATACCATGCTTCAAGAGGATACACCGAAACCGAAAGGCGGTATTTTATATCATCAACATCAACTCCGCTCACAAGGAAAGAATCGTTACACACTATCTCGGCAGGAGAATACTTATATATCTCATCAAGAAGATTCCTGACCGAATCGACTTCGGTTGACTTGAACTGGCCGGTCGTGACATCACACACAGAAATCCCATACCGGTCGGCTATATATGCAATACACATTAGATAATTGTTTCTCGTATCATCAAGTGAATGCATATCAAGATTGGTTCCGGGGGTAACTATCCTTGTTACTTCTCTCTTAACAAGTCCTTTTGCAAGCTTGGGATCCTCAACCTGCTCACATATGGCAACCTTATAACCCTTTGAAATAAGCCTGTTCAAAAAACCTTCCACCGCATGATACGGAACTCCGCACATAGGTGCCCGCTCGGGAAGTCCGCACTGCTTACCCGTAAGGGTGAGCTCCAGCTCCTTTGACACTATCTTGGCATCTTCAAAAAACATTTCATAAAAATCACCCAGACGATAAAAGAGAATACAATCTCTGTATTCTTCTTTTGTCTCAAGGTATTTTTGCATCATAGGCGATAATTCAGACATTACTTACCTCATTCTTATTCTTAACGGCATTCAGCATATCATTTAAAGGTTCAAGTTCCTTCTGTCTTGTAAGTTCCACAAGCCCAAGTTCTGTAACATCATGTACCTTGGTCTTTACGGGATCTGCACATATCAGCTTCTTAAGGTATCCCGTTACCTGGTTAAGGTGTCTTTCTTCCGTCATATTTATATAATCTATTACAATAATACCGCTTAAGTTTCGAAGCCTTATCTGCCTTGCTATCTCTTCCGTAGCTTCCATATTGCACTCAAAGAAGGTGGTTTCCTTATCGGTTTTTTTAATGTTTTTACCCGTATTTACATCGATCGAACACAGGGCTTTAGTCTGTTCTATATACAGAAAACCTCCGGATTTAAGCCATACCTTATCATTAATAGCTTCCTCAAGCCCCGTTCCTATTGAATACAGTTTATTTAAAGGCAGCAGCTTATCCTTATAGAGTTCGATCTTTATATCCGGATTCATACTGCAGAACTTGCTGACAATACCCTTATTCAGGGTTTCATATATTTCGATATCATCTGTTATTATTCTTTCCAGCCCTGCCGCATCAGCTTTGAGGCAATGTCTTTGCCACTCACTGTCACCCTTATACAATACGGTACCACACGTTCTTTTATCCGCAACAGATATGATCTCATCCAAAATTCCGGCCAGCTCATCCGCTTCCTTAAGTACCTCACCCTTACCAGCGTATGCGCTGTTTGTCCTAAGTGTTATCCCATATTCAAGGTCAGCAAAAAAGGACCCGTAGGCCTCCTTCAATTCTTTTCTTGTATCACCCGTTATTTTTTGGGATATCGCAAAATTCCTGTCAGAATTCCTAATAACGGTGTACATTCCGGTAAGTGACAGTTCATCGATAAAAAGGGGCGCCTTGTCATCATCTCCCTTTTTCTTAAGCTGGAGCGGAACAAGACTGCCTCTTTTATAGGATGTTGTTTTAATAAAACCTGTTTTGTTATCTCCGTAGCTGACAAATGATGCACCGATATTCTTTACAATATCCTTTATCATGCACACATAGATGTTTCCGACCGCATCTTCTTCGTCATCAAAAAAACGGTATTCAAGCGGTCTCTTTTCATCCATGCACATATAGAGCAGAGCCCCTGAGTATTTGGTTAGTACAATAGTCTTCTCATTCATGTTATGTCTGTTCCTATCATGTCAAGGCTGACCCTGTTTCCGTCTATATCAGTATATATTTCATTACGTCTTATTGAAAGAGCAAATTCCGGAAGATCTGCCCCTTCCCTGTCAAAGGCTGCCCCTATTACCAGTTCGGGTTTAATGTTCAGTACACTGCCGCAGGAAAGACATAAATGTATCTTTTCATCATCACCGTCAATACTGTATATTCCGGGTTTTATGTCAACCACGCTCTCGCTTTTCTTTGTCTGCTTTACAACATTAATACTGTCTTCATCATACATTCTTCTTAAAGTATCGATACAGGAAAATGAAGGCTTAAATCCTTCCCTGAAGGAAACGGTATAATCGGCCGCACTGATGCTTGCCATCGCATTCTTAGCCCCATCAGGAAGTTCCTTAAAGGATAATATTTCTATGCCTTCCACGTTGTGGGCATTCATCCGTCTTTTAGCCTCGTCTGTTGTTATCCGTTCGGTTATCTCTATATCCACGTACTCACCGTCAGACTCAAGACCTGTGCTTAAGGGCATTGCAAAAGACATTATCTGGTGTGGACTTAACCCCTGCGAATACGCTATCGGGATATCGGCACGTCTTAAGAGCTTCTGAAAATACCTCATCACATCAAGGTGGCCTATATATTTCATCACGCCTTCTTTTTTAAACCTGATCCTAACCTTCATAGCATACACCTCCGCCGAAAGTCCTGGCTCCACAACCCGAACATCTCATTCTGCAGTTTGGCGTAACGGTTTCATGCAGTGCATTGTTCCACTCACGTTTCAGAAATTCCTTGGTAACTCCTATATCTATCATATCCCAAGGCAGGATCTCATCAAGGGATCTTTCCCTTGCGGTATAGAAATCCATCGATATATCACACTCATCAAAAGCCCTGATCCACGGTTCTTCCCTGAAGATCTCGGTCCATGCATCAAAGAGGCATCCGTTTTCATAGGCCTTAACAAGCACAGCCGAAAGCTTTCGGTCTCCCCTCGCAAAAACTCCCTCGAGGATGCTTACATCGGCCTCATGATAATTATACTTTATGGACTTGCTGTTCAGCTGTTCATGCATGCAGTCATTGACAAAATGAGCCTTATCGAGAAAGTCATTCTTTTTATACATCTTAGCCCATTGAAAAGGAGTAAAGGGCTTGGGAACAAAGAAGGACGTTGATGCAACTATCTGTACCCTTCCCTTACGCTCACTCTTTGGTATAAGTTCATAATATAGCTTTGCTATCTCATTGCTGAGCTCAGCTATGCCCCTGCAATCATCCTCAGTTTCCGTGGGGAGCCCCAGCATAAAGTAGAGCTTCACCCTGGTCCACCCGCCAAGAAAGGCCTGCCTGGCTCCTTCAAGTATCACCTCTTCCGTAAGGCCCTTATTTATAACATTACGCAGGCGCTGTGAACCGGCTTCCGGAGCAAAGGTAAGCGATGACTTCCTGACATCCTGAACCTTACTCATGACATCAAGCGAGAAGGCATCAATCCTCAAGGACGGAAGAGATATATTAAGCTTTTTCTCTCCCGCATAATCAACAAGAAAATTAATAAGCTCCTCTAAATGGGTGTAATCACTTGAGCTTAAGGAACTTAGGGATATCTCCTCATATCCGGTATTGTCAAGCATTTCCCTGGCATATGACTTTAGCAGGTTTACGTCCCTCTCCCTTACGGGCCGGTAGAGCATTCCTGCCTGGCAGAAACGGCAACCCCTTATACAGCCCCTCTGGATCTCC
>JBGUQP010000046.1:0-2861 GCA_045131145.1 Lachnospiraceae bacterium
CCCTGATCCTCTATAAGGGGATATTATATACCGATGAATGGCTTGAAGGATTTGAGAAGGGATAGTTTAAGGAGTTTGGCTTGCTTACAGATATTAAAGAATGGATAAAAAACGTAATATTTTCCAGGCTTTTCCTGTTGGTAATAATCATAGGTGCGCTTTTCTTTGTCCTTATGCAGAAGCTTTTCGTTTTACAGATCATTAACGGTAAGGATTATCTAAATAACTTCACGCTTACGATAAAGAAAGAAATATCACTGCCGTCCGCCAGGGGTAACATTTATGACAGGAACGGTAATCTTTTAGCTTACAATGAGCTTGCTTATTCAGTGACAATAGAAGACAATTACGAGTCCGGATCCGAAAAAAACCTTCTGTTAAATGATACTATAATAAGGACGGTAAGGATCATCGAGGCCTGCGGTGATGAGGTTAACAATGATTTCAAGGTGATCCTTAACAGGTTCGGAAGATATGAATACATTGTAAGTGACACAAGGCTTCTGCGTTTTCTTGCGGATGTTTACGGACATCAGAGGATCGATGATCTTACACAGGAAGAGAGAAATTCAACCCCGGATGACCTTATAAGGTATCTGTGCTCCAAGGAACGTTACCAGATAGGAACCATGGAGGAAAACGAAGACGGAGAGAAGGAATTCGTTCCCCTTAGGGGCTACACTCCCGAAGAGATACTTAAGATAATAACGGTTCGTTATGCCATGAGTACCAATTCCTATCAGAAATATCTGTCGACGGTTATCGCATCACAGGTAAGCAGCGAGACCGTGGCGGCCATAATGGAGAATAAGCCTGAGCTGCAGGGCGTTGATATAGCCGAGAATATGTTAAGACGTTATAACGATCCGCAGTATTTTTCGCATATCCTCGGATATGTGGGTACGGCATCAACAGAGGATCTTGAGGAACTCTCTGCCTCCACACATGATTATGATATTACTGATACGGTTGGTAAGGCCGGTATTGAAAAGGCCATGGAAGAATACCTCCAGGGACGCAAGGGTAAGGATGTTGTCTTTACGGATAATGTCGGTAAGGTAATATCAACCGATTCGCATGAGGATCCGGCAGCCGGACAGGATGTATATCTGTCGATCGATTCCGACCTTCAGAAGGCTGTTTACAACATGCTCGAACAAAAGCTGGCAGGTATCCTTGTTACCAAGATAATCAATATGAAGGAGTATAATAACAGCGAGGTCAAATCATCAAACATGATGATCCCGATCGATGATGTTTATTTTGCTCTTATCAACAATAATGTAATAGATATAACCAAGTTCGGATCGAGCGATTCTCACCAGTATGAAAAAGAAGTCTATGATGCCTTTAAAGGAAGGCAGGGAGATATACTGGCAGATGTAAGGACCGAACTCATGGAAACGGCAACACCCTATAAGGATCTTCCAAAAGAGATGCAGGTGTATGAGAGCTCTATAGTCAGCAGGCTGCAGGCATCCTCCACGGGAGTCATTATGAACGATGCTGTTGACAGGGAGGATAAGACATACCTCGACTGGACAGTCAAGGAAACGATAAGTCTTAAGGAATATCTGAATTATTGCCTTGCCCAGAACTGGATAGATATTTCCAAGTTCAGGATAGAAAACCGGTATTCTGACACTTCAGAGGTATATGAACAGCTCGTTGACTTTATATGTGAAGACCTTAAGAATGATACAGGTTTTTCGAAAAAGATATATAAGTACATGATAAGGGACGGTTATGTGACCGGCAGGCAGCTGTGTCTTATAATGTTTGAGCAGAGGGTTATATACGGGACCAGCGCCGACAAGCAGGCGCTTGAATCGGGAGCCAGAACATCTTACGATTTTCTGATCAATAAAATATCCAATATAGAGATAACACCGGCGCAGCTGGCCCTCGATCCGTGTTCGGGTTCCTGCGTTGTCCTGAGTACGGACGGAGAGGTTCTTGCCTGTGTCTCATATCCCGGGTATAACGCCAACAGGCTGACGAATACCATTGATGCCGATTACTATGCAGAGCTGATGAATGACCTTTCGAGTCCCATGTATAATCATGCTACCCAGCAGATGACGGCGCCGGGTTCGACTTTTAAAATGGTCTCGGCAATAACGGGTCTTGAAAATCATGTTATAAACCTGGGCGAGCCGCTCCAGTGCCGCGGAACATATGAGATAGAGAGTCTTAACCTTGAAAAGAAGTGCTGGATATATCCTTATGCACACGGAAGTCTTGATGTTACACATGCCATCGAGAATTCCTGCAACTCCTTCTTCTACGAGGTTGGTTACAGACTAGCCACGAACCTTCATACAACAACCTACAATGAGAAAACAGGTCTTAATAAGCTCAGGGTGTATGCAGACAAGTTCGGCCTTACAGAGAAGACGGGTATCGAGATGGAAGAGAATGAACCTCAGTTTTCGGATACCCTGCCCATTGACTCTGCCATCGGTCAGGGTTCGCACAACTATACCACTATCGGTCTTGCAAGATATGTTGATACTATCGCGACCCGGGGTATCTGCTATAATCTGACTCTCGTTAACAGGATAATGGATAAGGAAGGACAGACGGTCAGGGAGTATATTCCCGATATAAGAAACAGGGTGGAAGTCCCTCAGGACGAATGGGATGCGGTACAATACGGAATGAGGCTTGTTGCAAATAAGACCGCGGCCTATAAGCATTTCCCGATAAATGTTGCGGGAAAGACAGGTACGGCGCAGACATCACTGTCAAGAACAAACCATGCACTTTTTGTGGGTTTTGCTCCATATGAGAATCCCGAGATCACGATTGCCGTAAGGATCGCGTATGGATACACATCCGCCAATGCCGCAGGGCTTGCG
>JBGUQP010000047.1:0-2927 GCA_045131145.1 Lachnospiraceae bacterium
GGCGATCAATACTGCACTTTTCATCCTGTTTTACTACTCCGATTTCCTTAATTCCTCAACCTGCTGCTGCAGGTTCACTGTGGTTTCATATAAACTGTTGACCTTGCGGTTCATCACAAAGACCGACCCTGCGAACAGGATCACGACTATGATAAGAGCTATCGCAAGATTCCGCGAGTTTATTATCTTATGATTCTTCATTTCCTCTTCCTCCCATTTGAAGTAATCATCTTCTTCCCTAATGTCCGTATTCTCACCTCTCCTTACGGCAGTCTTACTCTTTTCGACCAGAAAACCGGTTAAAAGAGGCAGAAATCCATGCAGGATAACCGACGCCGGGCTGAACCAGCAATAGAGCATTGTGACAGGATATAAAGGTTCCGACTGAAGTCCCCAGAAATTGAGCACGCAAATGATAAGGACCATAAACCGCGTATATTCCTTATCTTTAAATAATCGGGCTGCAAGATAAGAATATGCATAATAGTAAGCCGGTATCATAATAACCGGCAATACCGAATATAAAAGGATAAATCCCGTTTTCCCGTATATGCCTGCGGGAAGCGCCGCCGGATCATCATATGAGAAGAGTATGACACCTGCAATCTGGAAAAGTATAAGTATGATCACCAGGATACCCAAAATGCCTGTTCCCCTGCGGCCCCCGTTAAGAGTATCCATCTCTTTGGCCTTCTTCCCCGACTTAAAAGCCAGAACAAGACAAAAGCCTGCAAAGACAAAGCATAGGACAAGGATCATCAATGCCTGTATCCTTCCGGACATCTTATAGGCGCTGCCTGTTCCCCCGGTCTTATCCCTGTAGATCCTGAATCCCGACACATCACCAATAAGCTCATAATCATATTCTTCAAAGGGCAGCTCAAAGAAAGTCCTCTGGCTGTTATATAAGATATGATCATAACCTGCCTTACGTATCGTTTCCACGAGCCTTGTCTGATCGGGTGTAGACATGGACATCTGCTCATACACGTATCTTGCATCCGCATCAAGCTTATCGGGATCTCCGCTTTCCGGGTAGGCATACATAACATCAAACCTGTCGCTGTATGCATTCATATAAGGACTGAATCCGGGTGGAGCAACAACCCTTATTGTCCCTTCTTCACTCCTGAGCAGACTGTCCATTACATCGGCATATTCCTGTTTTATATGCATCATGTTTTCCGTCCGGTAATGGTCTGCATCCGAAAAAGTCCATCCACCCGAAAGTATGAGTGTGACCATCACAAGAAGACCTGCAAGTATACCTGAAGGGACTGATTTTGCCCTGAACCTGCTAAGGGCACGGGAGAAGGCATATCCTATGCCTGAAAGAGGACTTAAAACAAACACAAGGGGATTAATACGTTCATTATCCTCTCCTGCATCTTCAGCCCTGTTTAAAAGATAAATAATAAGAACAGAGACGAGAAACAGGGTTAGCCCTTTTCCCGTCCCACGGTATTTGTTATATGTGGTTATTAAGGATACCCATAACTCCTTCAAGGGTCCCTCCTTATGATAACTATCTCTCAGCCCTCATGGGGTTATTCAGGAAATCTTCATAAGCCAGTCTGATGCCGTCCTCAAGTTCTGTCTTGTATGTCCATCCCAGGGCCTTCGCCTTAGATACATCAAGCAGCTTCCTGGGTGTTCCGTTAGGCTTGCTTGTATCCCAGCGGATCTCACCCGTGTAGCCTATTACCTTAGCCGTAAGTTCGGTAAGCTCCTTAATGGTAAGTTCCTTACCTGTACCCGCATTCACCGTTTCATCGCCCGAGTAATTGTTCATAAGAAATACACACAGGTTGGCAAGATCGTCTACATACAGGAATTCCCTTAACGGGCTTCCGTCACCCCAGCATGTAACAAAGGGAAGTCCCTGCTCCTTGGCTTCATGGAACCGCCTTATAAGGGCCGGCAGCACATGTGAATGGGAAGGATGATAATTATCATTCGGCCCGTACAGGTTGGTGGGCATTACACTTATATAATCGGTTCCGTACTGCTTATTCAAAAACTCACAATATTTAAGGCCGGAAATCTTGGCGAGGGCATAAGCCTCGTTAGTCTTCTCAAGTTCTGATGTGAGGAGACAGGACTCCGGCATGGGCTGTGGTGCCATGCGGGGATAAATGCACGATGATCCCAAAAATTCAAGCTTCTTACATCCGTTCTCGTAAGCACTGTGAATAACGTTCATCTCAAGGATCATATTAAAGTACATAAAATCGGCAAGAGCCTCGCTGTTTGCCACGATCCCGCCCACCTTGGCTGCGGCAAGGAAGACATATTCCGGCTTCTCTTCCTTAAAGAACTTCTCGACATCCTCCTGTCTGCACAGATCAAGCTCCTTGTGTGTCCTTGTTATTATATTTGTATATCCCTGTCTTTCAAGTTCACGTACTATTGCGGATCCGACCATCCCCCGATGACCGGCAACATATATCTTGGCATTTTTATCCATCATATTTATTTACTTCCGTTTCCCTATTTCCCTATTTGGCTGCTCTTTTGCCTTCCCTGTATTCTTTAGCACTCACTCCGGCTATAGCCTTCATGTCCGAATCAACCATCATTGAAACAAGTCCCGGAAAATCAACCTACCGCTTCCATCCAAGTTCCTTCTCAGCCTTGGAACTATCACCCCAGAGGAACTCAACTTCGGCGGGCCTGAAATATCTGGGATTTACATCGACAAGGAGACGGCCCGATGCGGCGTCATAGCCCTTCTCGCTGACTCCCTGGCCCTTCCACTCTATATCTATACCAACCTCTTTGAATGCCAGCTCAACGAATTCCCTTACTGTATGCGTTTCATTCGTGGCAAGCACGTAGTCACCCGGTTTGTCCTGCTGGAGCATTCTCCACATACCTTCCACATAATCACCGGCGAATCCCCAGTCACGCTTGGCATTTAAGTTACC
>JBGUQP010000048.1:0-7728 GCA_045131145.1 Lachnospiraceae bacterium
AGAATTATGATGCCAACGACTGGGACAGGTATTGATACAGGTTCTGAGGGGACAATACATATTAAGGAGGAGGGAATCAGTATGAAGCTTACATTTATTGGTGCTGCCCATGAGGTCACCGGAAGCTGTCATTTTATCGAGGCCTGCGGTAAATATATGATGGTTGACTACGGTATGGAGCAGGGGGTGAATATTTACGAAAATGTTCCCCTTCCGGTTGATGCGGCCATGATAGATCATGTTTTTCTTACTCATGCGCATATCGATCATTCGGGTCTGCTTCCGCTTTTGTATGCAAAAGGGTTCAGAGGGCAGATATACGCAACAGATGCAACATGTGATCTGTGTTCCATAATGCTCAGGGATTCAGCACATATCCAGATGTTTGAAGCGGAATGGCATAACAGAAAGGCCAAGAGAAGCAAGGATGTTGAAGAGTATGTTCCCCTTTACAATATGCAGGACGCCGATGGGGCAATAAAGTGTCTTGTTCCATGTAAATACGGGACCATTGTCAAGGTAAGCGACAACATTAAGATAAGGTTTACCGATGTCGGACATTTGCTGGGGTCGGCAGCCATTGAGGTATGGATCACCGAGGGTGATGTGACAAGAAAGATCGTTTTCTCCGGAGATGTGGGAAATATCGACCAGCCCCTTATCAAGGATCCTGCTACCGTTGATGAGGCCGATTATGTGGTCATAGAATCAACTTACGGCGACCGCCTTCACGAGAGAAGCAAGCTTGACTATGTGGGAGAGCTTTCTTCAATACTTAAGAAGACATTTGACAGGGGCGGCAATGTCGTGATACCCTCATTTGCGGTCGGCCGTACCCAGGAGATGCTCTATTTCCTGAGACAGATCAAGGAAGAGGGCCTGGTAAAGGGGCATGAAGACTTTGAAGTTTACATGGACAGTCCTCTTGCGGTTGAGGCAACAGGAGTCTTCAACAAGAATATATATGAATGCTTCGATGAAGAAGCCATGGAGCTTGTAAATAAAGGTATAAATCCAATAACCTTCCCGGGGCTCAACCTGTCGATCACCTCTGATGAATCCAAGGCAATTAATTTCGACGATAAACCCAAGGTTATCCTTTCGGCATCCGGCATGTGTGAGGCCGGCCGTATCAGGCATCACCTTAAGCATAACCTGTGGCGGCCCGAGAGTACAATACTCTTTGTCGGATATCAGGCTGTAGGTACGCTTGGAAGGAGCATCGTGGATGGTACAAAAGAGGTCAGGCTTTTCGGCGAGACTGTCGAAGTAAGGGCTGAGATCGTCCAGCTTAAAGGAATGTCGGGACATGCGGACAAGGCAGGACTTACCGCCTGGATGAGGGGCTTTAAGAACGATCCCCTGAAGGTATTTATAGTACACGGACAGGACCAGATATGTGATGAGTTTGCCGGGTATCTGAAGGAAGAATACTCGTTTGATACCTATGCACCCTACTCGGGAGCCTGCTATGATCTTGCGGCGGATGACTTTGTCCGCGAGACGGAAGGGATCAGGATCGTTCCGAAGAAGAAGAGGGCAATATCTTCCGTATTCGAGAGGCTGCTTGCCGCCGGCCAGAGACTGCTTACCGTTATTCAGCATAATGAAGGCGGGGCAAACAAGGATCTTGCAAAGTTTGCTGACCAGATAAACTCCCTTTGCGATAAATGGGATAGATGAGCAGCCATTACGCGAAGCGTAATTCAGGATGGCTGCGAAGAATGGCCGCCGAACGGATGTGAGGGGGCAATACATTGAGGAACAGAACAACGAGGAAAGGGTAAGATATAAATGAGCTACGCAGATAAAGTATTCATTGATATGTGCAAGGACATCCTGGAGAACGGATGCTCAACGGAAGGCGAGAAGGTGCGTCCCAAATGGGAGGACGGATCCAGCGCTTACACCATCAAGAAGTTCGGCGTTGTTAACAGATACGACCTCCGCAGGGAGTTCCCGATAATAACATTGAGAAAGACGGCCCTTAAGAGCGCTACAGATGAACTATTGTGGATATGGCAGAAAAAGTCAAACAGGGTATCTGAACTGAGCTCACATATCTGGGATGCCTGGGCTGATGAAAACGGAACGATAGGCAAGGCTTACGGATATCAGCTGGGGGTTAAGCATAAGTATAAGGAAGGAATGATGGATCAGGTGGACAGGGTCATTTACGACCTTAAGAATAATCCGTTTTCCCGCAGGATCATGACCAACATCTATGTGCATCAGGATCTTTCCGAGATGATGCTGTATCCCTGCGCTTACAGCATGACCTTTAATGTGACCCAGAGGAAGGGCGAGGACAAGCTCACACTTAATGCAATACTTAACCAGAGGTCTCAGGATGTCCTTACGGCCAACAACTGGAATGTTGTACAGTATGCGGTGCTTGTCCACATGCTGGCACAGGTATGTGATATGTATGTCGGAGAATTCGTCCATGTCATTGCCGATGCCCACATTTATGACAGGCATGTTGACCTTGTTAAGGAGCTTATCGCAAGACCCGTATATGATGCACCGGTGTTTTGGCTGAATCCGGATGTGAAGGACTTCTATGAATTTACAAAGGATGATGTAAGAGTGGACGGATATAAGTTCGGAGAGCAGATCACCATCCCTGTCGCTGTTTAGGAGCAGCCATTACGCGAAGCGTAATTCAGGATGGCTGCGACGAATGGCCGCCGAACGGATGTGAGGGGGCGTTACATATTATAAGGAGCAGCCATTACGCGAAGCGTAATTCAGGATGGCTGCGACGATTGGCCGCCGAACGGATGTGAGGGGGTGTTACATATTATAAGGAGCAGCAGATAAATTTGGAAAGAAAGTGAGTAAAATATGAAAATAGTAGTAGCGGTAGACAGAAACTGGGCCATTGGCTGCAAGGGAAGGCTTCTTGTGAGCATACCGAATGACCATAAGAATTTCAGGGAGCTTACAACCGGCAAGGTGGTGGTCCTTGGAAGGAAGACACTTGAGACCTTCCCGCAGGGACTTCCCCTTAAAAACCGAACGAACATTATCCTGTCTAGAGATCCGGCCTACCAGGTCAAGGATGCACTGACGGTTCATTCGGTGGATGAGCTCATGGAGGCGGTTGCAGGTTTTGACACGGATGATGTTTTTATAATTGGAGGTGACAGTATTTACAGGCAGCTGCTTGATAAATGCAGCGAGGCCATAGTGACCTTCATAAACCATAAATATGAGGCTGATGCCTACTTCCCGAATCTTGATGAGGATCCCGGATGGGAGCTTGTCTGTGAGAGCGAAGAAATGACATATTTCGATCTTGATTATACATTCCGTACATATAAAAAGAGAATCCGGTGATTGATCATACCGGATTCTCTTTTTTATGCCTTTAATATTAATATATGATCCTGTTTCTTCCTTCGGCCTTACCCTGATAGAGCTTGTTGTCCGCGTGTTCGATCGTCTTGGATATTCCTATACTGTCATCGAATTCTTCGAGTCCGAAGGTCATGGTAATATTGAAGACATATTCCTTGTAACGGAATGTGTTTTTCTCTATCTGATACTTTAGCTTGGTAAGCTGTTCGTATGCATAATCACCGTTGCTGTGCTCAAACGAGAAAAGGAATTCCTCGCCGCCCCATCTTGATATCCGGCCCTTGTCCTTCATGAAGTCCTGAAATATCTTGCTGAGCTCGACCAGTACATAATCACCCGCATCATGTCCGTAGGTATCGTTAACCCTCTTGAAAAAGTCGATATCGGAAAGAGCTAAGGATAACATGCCATCATTGGAAGCATTGGCTATATAGCGTTCAAGATGTTCCATCATACCTCGCCTGTTGGTAAGCTGGGTAAGAGGATCCATTGTTGCCAGTTTTTCGAGTTTCTTGGCATATTTGAGGATCTTGTGCTCGCTTGATGCAAATTTAAGATAGTAGAAACCTGTTATCGTGATGAAGGTTACGGATAAGTAGATGGTGTTCGTAAGGAGAATAGCAAGATCCTGCCCTTTGGTGAACTCTACCATTTTACTGAGGTATTCAAGATAGATCCAGACACCGATGACCACCAGAGATATGATTGCTGATGAGACATATTTTATGGCCGGATTATCGTCTGTTTTATAGCAGTAGAGAAGGATAAGGGTATATAAGGAAAACTGGAATCCTACAGTAGGACCTATTGCAAAAGAATAGGTCAACATCGCGATTATCATGACCAGCGAATAGACATATACACAGAGTGAAGAACGGCCCCAATAGGTCATCCACATAACAAAGCAGTAGAAGACAATAAAAGTGATGGCCCATTGGAATAAACTGCTTCCGAGAGAAAACAGGGAGATAAAAGTCATTGTAAGGTTAAAGGCGAAGTTGATAAGACAAAGCATGCGAAGAAGGACAGCAAGATCCTTAAGTTCATTTTCTGCTGCCACATCTTTAAAAAGTATGTCCTTTATCTTTTGAAATACTGATACCGCCATGTTCCCCTCTCGGCGAGTCACATTACAAGCATAATAACACATCTTTGTTAGAGTATATCACATACATGTAATGCTTGCAAGAAAAGACAATATCGTATATATTATTTTAATGAATGTATTATAACCAGAAGGAGATGAGTATAATATGGAGAAGAAAAATATCGATTGGGAAGGTCTCGGTTTCGGATATATACCCACTGATGTGAGGTATGTTTCCAACTACGACGGCAAGGCATGGGACGAGGGCGTTCTTACGGCTGATGCCAATGTTACGATCAGCGAATGCGCCGGAGTTCTTCAGTATGCTCAGACCTGTTTCGAGGGTCTTAAGGCTTATACGACAAAGGATGGCCGTATCGTCACTTTCCGCCCTGACTTAAATGCCGAGAGAATGATGGACACATGCAAAAGGCTTAAAATGCCTGTGTTCCCCAAGGAGAGGTTTTTGGAGGCTGTTGATAAGGTTGTTGCCGGGAATGCGGCTTTTGTGCCTCCGTTTGGTTCAGGTGCCACATTATACTTAAGACCATATATGTTTGCGAGTTCACCGGTTATCGGTGTTAAGCCGGCGGAGGAATATCAGTTCAGGCTCTTTGGTACACCTGTAGGCCCTTACTTCAAGGGCGGTGCAAAGCCTATATCGATAAGGGTATGTGATTATGACCGTGCAGCACCTCACGGAACCGGTCATATCAAGGCCGGACTTAACTATGCGATGAGCCTTTATCCTATCGTGGAAGCTCATGAGCAGGGCTTCGATGAGAATATGTATCTTGATGCTGCCACAAGGACCAAGGTAGAGGAAACAGGCGGCGCCAACTTCATGTTCATTACCAGGGACAATAAGTTTGTAACACCCAAGTCAGGATCGATACTTCCTTCGATCACACGTCGTTCGCTTATGGTGGTTGCAAAAGAGTATCTGGGACTTGAGGTTGAGGAGCGTGAGGTATTCTTTGATGAGGTTAAGGACTTTGCAGAGTGCGGGCTGTGCGGTACCGCGGCAGTTATATCACCTGTCGGTAAGATAAACGATCACGGTAAAGAGATATGTTTCCCTTCGGGTATGGACGAGATGGGGCCTGTAACGAAGAAGCTTTATGATACCCTTACCGGTATTCAGATGGGAACGATCGATGCACCTGAAGGCTGGATAAGAGAAATAAAGGTTGACTGAAACAAAAACGTGAAATGAAACAAAGCTTTAGTAGGAGGAGCGGAAGCTCCTCTTTACTTTGGAAGGAGTATTACAATGGATGATAGGAAGGTTATGATGCTTGGGAATGAGGCCATAGCCCGCGGAGCATATGAAGCAGGTGTAAAGGTATCGGCAGCTTATCCCGGGACACCGAGTACAGAGATCAGTGAAAACATCGTTAAGTACAAGGATGAACTCTACTGTGAATGGTCACCCAATGAAAAGGTAGCTATGGAGGTTGCGATAGGGGCATCTTTTGCAGGTGCGCGGTCCCTGGTGTCCATGAAACACGTGGGTGTCAATGTTGCTGCAGACCCGCTGTATACCGTGTCGTATATAGGGGTGTCCGGCGGACTTGTACTTGTTGCCGCCGATGACCCCGGAATGTACAGTTCACAGAACGAACAGGACTCAAGGATGGTTGCCCGCGCAGCCCAGGTTCCGGTCATTGAACCTTCGGACTCCCAGGAAGCCAAGGATTATATTAAGTTTGCCTATGAGATGAGCGAGAAATATGATACACCTGTCATTTTCCGTACGACAACAAGGCTGTCCCACTCTCAGGGTCTTGTGACACTTGAGGACCGTATTGATATAGAGGATAAGCCTTATGAACGTAATGTTCAGAAGAACTGCATGATGCCGGCCAATGCCAAGAAGCGTCATCTTGTTGTTGAAGAGCGTGAGAAGAGGCTTATCGAAGACTCGTGTGACTTTCCCATAAACAGGGTTGAGATGAATGATACCAAGATCGGTGTCATCACATGCGGGGTTCCCTATCAGTATGTTAAGGAAGCACTGCCTGATGCATCGGTTCTCAAGCTGGGGCTTGTAAACCCGCTTCCGAGGAAGCTTATTGAGGATTTTGCGGAAAAGGTTGATACATTATATATATTTGAGGAACTGGATCCCCTTATCGAGACACAGGTAAAGTCATGGGGAATAAAGTGTATCGGTAAGGAAATATTTACCATACAGGGCGAATACAGTGCCAATCTCATAAGAAAGGCTATACTTAAACAGGATCTCGATCTTAAAGAAGAGGCCAAAGTGCCCGGACGTCCGCCCATCCTGTGCCCGGGATGCCCCCACAGGGCTGCATTTACCGTTCTGTCAAAGCTTAAGATACATGCTGCCGGAGATATCGGATGTTATACTCTGGGAGCCGTACCGCCCCTTAGTGTGATAGATACGACTGTCTGCATGGGCTCATCCATTTCCACACTGCACGGAATGGAAAAGGCAAAGGGTAAGGACTATATTAAGAACTGGGTAGCGGTCATAGGTGATTCGACCTTTATGCATACGGGAGTTAATTCCCTTATGAACATGGTATACAATCAGGGTACCGGAACAGTCATGATCCTTGACAATTCAACTACGGGAATGACCGGTCATCAGGACCATGCAGCCACCGGTAAGACACTGCAGGGAGATATAGTTCCGGCTATAAACATTATGGAGCTGTGCCGGGCCATCGGAGTAAAGAATGTATATGAGATAAATGTTTTTGACTCGGAAGGCCTTGAGAAGCTTATCAAACAGGAGCTTGCAAAAGATGAAGTCTCTGTCATCATAACAAAGACACCATGTGTGCTCCTTAATAAGACACCTGTTACCCACACCTGTCAGGTGGATGAAGAAAAGTGTAAAAAGTGCGGCATGTGTCTGAAGCCCGGGTGTCCTGCAATAACAAAGCTTAAAAACGGTACTACCCATATCGATACCACAATGTGTAACGGTTGCGGTCTGTGCAAGAGCCAGTGCAAATTCGGTGCCATAGATGATGTTCCGGTTTAGGATTGGTCAAGATCATTACAATAACAACTAAGTGGAGGATAAGGTATGGAAACCAGAAATATAATGATAGTAGGTGTCGGTGGTCAGGGAACCCTTCTCACCAGCCGTATACTTGGAGGGATAATGCTTGGGGCAGGATATGATGTTAAAGTATCCGAGGTCCATGGAATGGCTCAGAGAGGAGGTTCGGTTGTAACGTATGTCCGTTACGGAGATAAGGTTGCCGAACCGATAGTTGAAGAGGGACAGGCTGATGTCC
>JBGUQP010000049.1:0-2803 GCA_045131145.1 Lachnospiraceae bacterium
AATGCCTACATTTTCTTTAGCGAAAAGACATAAGTTATATCAGGATCGGTTGTCTTTTGGCATTGCATGACTTGCAGGAGCGTTCCCCCTACGCACCATTTCTATGTACATATCCTTAATTTCTTACTAGGAAATAAAGAACCGTTTGGGATCAACTGGTTAATCCCTAATAGCAATTTCATATGAAGCCTTGCCATACTTTTATGGTATGCCTGACTGCTCATCATATGTATTTTACAATAGCCATATCCGGGAATATACTTAAGTCAGAAAGAAAGAAATGAATCGGATCCGATAGTTTAGCAAATAGTAACGTACAAACTGATATGGTAAGGAGGGGATCATTATGAAGAAATTCTTAGTACACTTAGAGGAACTGCTTGAGGCTTATTACAAGACCTTTGCATAAACATAATTGACATTTTCCCACTTAAAGGAGTCTGCATCGCAGGCTCCTTTTGCATACCAATAAGTGAAGATACAAAAGCAGGCCGCTCCTGCATGGAAGAGACGGCCTGCTGGCTTTGAGGCATCAAAGAAATCCGTAAGGATTTCTACCGCTCTGAAAGAAACTACTCAACAACCGTAAAATCTATCACCGGCTGCTTCATGGCCTTGTCCATAAGTTCTTTGAACAACTTCTCACACTCAGCAGGATCCTCAGGGATATCCTTAGTATCATCAAAATCATTCGTCTCCCTTGTGAATCCGAAGTACGATACGTTGCCGCCTTCATCGGATTCTTCTGTTATGCTGTCCTTCATCATGAGGCCATCGCCGTCCCCGGTGACGAAGTAAGAACCGTATTCATGATCTGAGCCGGTGTAGAGCAGTGAACCGTCGCAGCGCACCGGGTAAGCGTTTCCTGAACTGAATGCGTTTCCAATGTTCTTAACTTCCCCGTTTACTTCCGCATAGACAGCCACATCAGTCGATGCCTTGTGTCCATCCGGATCATCAAATGTTTCCTCGGTTACTGCCAGAACCTTTCCGTCATATCCCGTAAGCTCAATGTATGCATAACCCTGTCCGGGCTTCAGGAAAGATATCAGCTCATCAAAACCTGTAAACCTCTCTTTGCCTGCATTCTCCTCTACAAAAGATGCCGGCATAAACTCATCATCACTGTTTCCTTCAGGCTGATACATCGCTTCAACAACGGCAGTAATGTCAAAGCCGTCAAGATCCTTATCGGAGGTCATAAGAGAAAAGGACATCCCCGATTCATCAAACCAGATGACGTTATGTACCATTTCCGAATCCGAAACAGCCGAACGGAACTTAGCTTCCGCTCCCGAGACGGTATCATCGAGTTCACCGTCCCATTCATAATACAACCCCGAAATATCCTCGAGCGCCTCCGTAGGCTTCATTCTGGCGCAGAATGCAAGGTCATCAAGGGTAAAATCCATCTCTGCCAGGCGGTCGGATTCATTGATCCTGTATGTAACATCCTGTGCACCATCCGGAACTATGAAATATGCATCAATAAGCTTATAGACATCATCTGCCGATACATCATCTTTCCAGGGATTACCTATAGCCGCGGTTCCTTCTTCCGGTTCGTTAGATGCTTCATCTGCATCCTTTCCGGCAGCCGTCTCCTCAGCTGAGGCATCCGTATTGGCTTCAGGTGCCGTTTCAGCCTTATTGCAGCCCACCATGCCTACTGTAAACAGCGCTGTAAGTAAAATTAATACCAATCTTTTCATAAGTCATTTCCCCTTATCATTTTTCTCTAAATCATAAGCTACTCATCCGGCAATGGCAATGGATTGACCTCTTATGTTTTCCTGCGGTCCTTACCCTGTTTCAGATAATAATCACTTTTATTTTTATACATGCGTTTTTCCGCTTCCTTGCGCATATCGTCAATGGTCATCCTGGGATCTTCATCAAAACACACATACCCCATCGAAATAGAAAGGGATTGGCCAAGCTTGCCCTTCCAGCTGTTAAAATACTCTGTCAGTCCTCTGACTGCATCATCCCTGGATCCTGCATCACAGGTGATTATCGCGGCAAACTCATCACCGCCTGTCCTGAATATGTTCCCTGATTTTCCAAATGCCCTTCTCATGCACAGAGCTGCTCCGGTAATAAGTTCATCCCCCGCCTCGTGCCCGTGCTTATCATTAACCGCTTTAAGCTCGTTAAGATCAAAGCAAAAGAATACGAGTTCCTCCTCAGGCTTCTTATCGGCATAACTGTCCATGAATTCATCAAAGGCCCGCCGGTTTCCCAGCTTTGTCATACTGTCAATATGAGCCATATAATATAGGGCGTTCTTCTTCTTTTCCTCTGCTATAACTTCATCAATATTTCTGAATCCGCAGACAAACCGGGTAACTCCCATATCGTCGATCACCCTCGAATATACAAGCTGCATGTAGTTTTTCTTACCCTCTTCGTTGACACGCATATAGTTGACATGATAAAGCTCATTCTCCCTGGTATTGCGAAGCAGGTAATCTATCGATGTCTCGGCATACATCCTCTCTCTGTCTCTCGGAACCACATATTGTTCGATATAGTTCTCGAGAATGAGTTCATAGTTGCCTTCCTTCGTCATGTTCATTTTCTCAGAGGATCTGGTATTACCCATATTATTGCGAATAAGCTTCCCTTGATGAATGTCGGCATCAACCAGCCAGATCGTCTCATATTCGCAGGAAAGACCTGCAAGAAGGGTCATCTGCGTTTCACGTTCCGCCTCCCTCTTACGCTTCTCCCGTATCTGATCATCGAAATGTTCAAAACCGTATACCAGCTTTTCACCGCCTTCTAATGGTATGATCTTTAA
>JBGUQP010000050.1:0-2364 GCA_045131145.1 Lachnospiraceae bacterium
ATGTGAATGAAAGGCGCAATTATTTTATCCTGAGATTCTGGGCGGCCGTGTACACCCTCTTTATAGTAATAGCAATAGTAATACTGCTTGTCATGGGAGTGTTTGGTAAGCGTATTATAGAGATAGTAAGCGATCGCATTCCGCTCCTTCCGAGTGAAATGGCATCATGGCTTTTGACTATTATCAATTTCAGGGCTCTTATCATTATGGCGTGCCTGTTCCTTCTTTTTATTTTTTTATATACGGTCCTTCCGGCAACAAGGCTTACCTGGATATATCAGACACCGGGGGCCATCCTTTGTGCGGTCGCGTGGTGGTTTTTTACGAAAATGTTCGCCCTGTTCGTTGGAATGCTGGGAGGGTTTTCCATGTATGGATCCATGGCTACGGCTATAGCTTCCATGCTGTGGATGTACTGTATCATGTATATTCTGTTTTTCTGCGCGGAGTTAAACAACCACTTTGCACAAGCGATAATCGAAAGGCTGAAGGCCGTTCGGGCAGCAAGGCAGCAGCTTAAGGAGGTAGATGAATGAAAAAGAGACTGATGTTGTTACTTATATGTTCAGCTGTGGTATTTACACTGGCAGGCTGTGAAAACGTAACCATAAACATTTACAATGAAGGCCCTGAGTACAGTGAGGCTGAAAGGGAAGAGGCGGAAAATCCCGAAGAGAATGAAGCGATCACAGAAGAAGACGATGATGCTGCCGAAAAACCGGTAACAGACGGTGGCAAGCCCTGGATCGATTCGGATATCAAGGAAAACGTGACTGAGGACACAGCTGCCGATCCGGCAGATGATTACCACCTGTATGTCAATAAGGACTGGTTGCTTGAAAACGAGATACCGGCCGGTTATTCGTGGTGGGGGCCCTTTCTGGAACGTGGTCTTGAAGTGAAAAAGCAGTGCTTTGACCTTCTTACGGATGAGGGCATAGAGGGACATGATGGAGAGCTAATAAGGACCTACAACAGGCTCCTGCTTGACTGGGATGCAAGGGAAGAGTCAGGCGTGTCGGAGATAGAGGATGTATATAAGCTTCTCCTTGAGATAAAGGATACAGAGGATGTGGATGAGCTGCTGACAGACAGGGCTTATGCGACCGAGCTCACCCCATTCGTGACATTAGGGGCTGACATTGGCTTTAACGATCCCGAACGTTATGTTGTGGCAGTGGAAACGCCCGGCCTGCTTATGAATGATGCGGCAGAATATGAAGAAAGGACGGAATACGGAGACATGATCTACGGATTTCGGAAGGATACCTTTGTTTATACGGCAGAAAAAATGGGGATGAGTCAAGAGGAGGCAGGCAAGTGCTTTGATGATGCCATAAGCCTCGAATCAAAACTTGCGGAAAACATATATACAACCCGGGAGAAAAAAAGCTCTGACTACATAGAGAAGATAAATAATGAGATGACGCTTGAAGACCTTACCGACCATTGCGTAAGCTTCCCGATAGGGCAGGTTCTTAAAGCTGCAGGGTACATTTACGACGGAGTCTACGTAGTCACAAGACCCGATTATCTTAACAGGCTTGATGAAGTCTATACAGATGAGAATATCGATGAAATCCGGGCTTACCTTCTGGTGAATTATCTTAGAAGGTACGCCGGAAGCCTTGATAAGGATATTTATGATCATATGAACGAAGCCAGAAATAAATATACAGGTTCAAGCGGAGAGTTACCTGATGAAGAGATGGCATATGAAGCTGTTGTATCATCCCTTCCGGCATCAATGCAGAAGGTCTACGTGGAAAAATACGGATCGAAGGAAGACAAGGAGAAGATAGAAGATTTGTGTCATGAGGTCATAGATACCTACAGGGAGATGCTTGAGGAAAATGAATGGGCATCGGATAATGTTAAGGAAAATGCAATAAAGAAGCTTGAAAACATGACCGTTAATGTGGCTTACCCGGATAAATTCAGGGATACATCGAGCCTTGATCTTGAGGGTTGTTCTCTTGTGGAAGCGAAACGGAGGATAGATAAATATGATCTGGAATATAACAACAGCCTTATCGGTACAAAAAGGGATAGGGGCATGTGGGCGGAATTATTTAATATTCTTGAATGCAACGCATTTTATTTAATGAACGATAACAGCATAAATATAATAATCGGCATCATGGGCGAGCCCTTCTATTCAAGTGATATGCCGACAGAAGAACTGTACGGATCCATGTGCGCCAAACTGATAGGGCATGAGATATCCCATGCCTTTGACAATAACGGGTCACAGTTTGATGAAAACGGCAACCTGCGGAACTGGTGGACGAAAGAGGACGCGGAAGAATTCGGGAAACGTGTCGGGAAGATGGATAAGTATCTTGACGGTATCACAGCCTTTGG
>JBGUQP010000051.1:0-2397 GCA_045131145.1 Lachnospiraceae bacterium
CGGGGCAGCCGCTTGACGGTAAGGCGACAGTGACATCGGCGGAAGGAGTTACGTGGGAGATTCCGGTAATATGGGTTGATGATTCGGGAGTTGTTGCAACCGTAGCACAAGCCGGGCATAAGTATTTTCCGACCTTTGTTTTCTATGTACCATCAGGCTATACAATTAAAGGAAGAAATTCCAACGGAGTATTTTCCGTATCCCTCCCCGGATTTGTAACAAATCTTATGGGGGCAGGCAATCTGCTCTTTGTAGCTGATGAATCTACCGGGATCACTTATCTTACATGGACGATCTCGGGAATAAGCGGAATACCTGCGACATATGCAGCGGGTCAGCCCGGTACGGTACAAAGCACCGAAGCTGAGACGGGAAGCGGTTCCGAAAGCAACAGTTCGTCAGATGAAACTGATCCCTTTTGGGAAGCAACGGTTCACTGCGGAACTAACACACTTGATAAGTATGGGGCCGAGAACCTGGCATGGCTTGTGGCCTTAATAAAGCACGAGATTCAACCGAGAGCTGTTGGAGCTCTTCTTGATGGATTCCCGGCCTTTTCCGAGGCGGCTAAAAACAACCTGCTGGGGGACAAGATAGGCTTATATGTATATGATGTTACTGTTGATAAACCGGCGCAGAATCAAGCAAAGAATGTAGATGGAGCTCTTGCATATGTAAACGCGAGCTATAAAAACGGTATATATAAATATCTGATCGGAGTTAATATCAATGGCATGCTGGAACTTAAAAACGGAGAGTATGCAATAAAGGATGGACAGAAGACAGAACTGGAGAATACTCTGGTACATGAACTGATGCACGGTCTGATGGATGACTATGTAAGAACCGGGATGGCTTCAGGGGACTCGGCTTATCATGACAATCCCAATCCGACAAAGGAGTATAATGCTTTTCCCAGATGGTTTTTTGAAGGAAGTGCCACGACCGTTGAGAGAGCATATGTATTCTGGGCATCAACGTATGATTCGATTAAAAATATGGGTAATGGTCAGTATACGTCGGAAGCTGTAAAGAACTTCTTCAGTGCAGCAGAGAATTCACTAGATCAATATAAAAAAGACTATGATAAATCTATAGTCGGATCGTATGTCGGAGGATATCTGGCATGTGTTTATCTGGGAGCAAAGATTGCAACAGGAGATGGAAATTACACATCTGAAGATGTCAGAAATGGGTTTAATACTATTCTTGAGAAACTCCATAACGGAGAGTCACTTGACAGTATAATCAAGACTTATACATCATATGGCGGACTTCTTGACTTTGAAAATAACTTTCTTAAAGATGATGGATCATCACAATTTGCAGCGAATCTGCTCAATTATTATGACCAAGTAGGCAGTGATATCGGAAAACGGGCTAACGGTTCGATACTTATGGATTTTGAGACTACTGCCGATTCACCGCTCGAGGGAAGAGGGGAGACATCCGAAAACCAGGGAACACTCTTGATAGTTGATGACACAAATGACGACGTGGCATCTTCAGTGGATGATAAGGTAGCAATTCAATCGGCTGGCTCCTATCATACGTGGTCTGCTACGGACGATGATCCGAATAAATATAACGAAGCTTCTTCTGCTGCGGCTAAGCCCGATGAGGAAATCGCCAATCAGGCAGCCGAGATACCGGTACAGGCAGCCGAGATACCCGTGCCGGCAGCAGAAATACCTGTGCAGGCAACAGACAATTCAGAACCTTCCACTGATCAGGGAGCTGTCCCTGAAGCCATCACTCCGGTTCCGGATCAGGATGACGGGCAGAATGCGGGGGCAGATGAGGGTCAGGCAGATCAGGAAAGTGTGACAGAGGAAACAGATGGATCAACGACTACAGAAACTGGCGAATAATCTGGTTAATTATTCCGTAAGGGTGGAATGAACTATGAGCATGTACGACAGAGATTGGTACAGAGAAGCATATAGGGAACAGGAGAGAAGAAACAACTCCGTCAAAAGGAGTAGTGGCAACAATCGGATGGGAATGAAGCCGGCATTGTTCATCCTGCTCTTTGCTTTTGTAATTGCCGCTATTATGTCTGTTGCGAGACTGTATGTACCATATCCTACGACGATAGGACTTATCGGTGTAAATATCATAATATTCATTCTGTTGCAGACGAAGAAATGGAACACCTCCATGCTGGCCACATCGTATCAGCTGACGATAGAACAGAAGGGCTACTATCGGATCATATCAAGTGCATTTACCCAGGAAGAACCGCTCCATCTTATTATGAATATGGGCAGTTTATATAATCTTGGTGTTGTGCTTGAACCTTATATGGGGATGAAAAGGCTGCTTATTCATTATGGAATCATAATGATATTTGGCGGACTATTCTCGTGCCTCATCCATAAGATAAAATCACCATAT
>JBGUQP010000052.1:0-8697 GCA_045131145.1 Lachnospiraceae bacterium
GTAGTTCCGGGTTCGGCCTTTGGTAATTCGGGAGAAGGCTTTATCAGGATATCCTATGCCTATTCTATTGAAAAGCTTAAGGTTGCGATGGGAAGACTCAGAGAATATGTTCAGGAGCTTCGCAACAGATAACGGTAGTTATATTAAATGAGTGATAAATTAGACAGTATCTTAAGGAAACTGAATATCGAACATTGGAAGGCGATAGCGGCAGTGCTTATCGTCTTTGATATCTTTGCCGTTAATCTTTCATATCTTTTTTCGCTGTGGATAAGGTTTGACTGCCGTTTCAGGCTGATCCCCATTGAATACCTGGGCCCTTTTGTAAAGTTTGCTCCCATATATACAATATTCTGCATTGTTGTATTTGCAAGACAGCGTATGTATAAGACGATATGGAGGTTTGCAAGCTATTCGGAGCTGATGAGGATATTGATAGCATCCGTTATTTGTTTTGCCTTTCATACAATAGGGATTTCATTTCTTTACCGTATGCCCATGTCCTATTATATTTTCGGAGCGGTTATACAGTTTGGTCTTGTGGCGGGAGTAAGGTTCATGTACCGCTTCTTCCTCCTTATGGATTTTAAAGGAGGCTTCCGTACAGTGGAGAGGGAAGATAACGTCCTTCTTATAGGAGCAGGTTCCGCAGGACAGATGATACTCAGGGATGTCAGCCATTCCAAGGAAACAACAGACAGGATCTGCTGTATCATTGATGACGATCCGAATAAGTGGAACAGATATATCGACGGAGTCCCCATTCTTGGAGGCAGGGATGAAATAATGCCAGCTATTGAAAAGTACGGGATAAAGAAAATATATGTAGCCCTGCCCAATTCTGATGTATCAGCCAAGAGGGATATATTGAATATCTGTAAGGAAACAGGATGTGAGCTGAAGAACCTGCCCGGCATGTATCAGCTGGTAAACGGAGAGGTATCCGTAAGCTCCATGCGGTCGGTGAAGATAGAAGACCTTTTGGGAAGGGAATCGATAAAGGTAAACCTGGATGAGATCTTTAACTATCTTACCGGCAAGACCATTCTTGTAACCGGCGGAGGCGGATCCATAGGATCGGAGCTGTGCCGGCAGATAGCAGGTCATAAGCCGGGTCATTTAATAATATTTGATATTTATGAGAATTCCGCTTATGAGATAGAACAGGAATTAAGGACTGATTATCCCGGACTCAACCTTACTGTTCTTATCGGATCGGTAAGGGACTCAAGAAGGATCAATTCGGTATTTGAGACCTATAAACCGCATGTGGTATACCATGCAGCAGCCCATAAGCATGTACCCCTGATGGAGGACAGTCCCTGTGAAGCGATCAAGAACAATGCCATAGGCACCTATAAAACAGCCCATGCGGCACTTCTTAACGGATGTGAAAGGTTTGTCCTTATATCTACGGATAAGGCTGTTAATCCTACCAATATCATGGGAGCCAGCAAGAGATTGTGTGAAATGGTCATACAATCCTTCAACCAGCTTATAAGGGACGGCAAGGTGGATAAGATCCCCAAGCTTTTCCAGCATGAAATGGATGAAGAAGGCGTAAGGATATTTAAAAGATTGGACACCAGCAAGATAAAGACCGAATTTGTTGCCGTAAGGTTTGGTAATGTCTTAGGGTCCAACGGTTCGGTTGTACCGCTCTTTAAAAAGCAGATAGCAAACGGAGGACCTGTGACCGTTACTCATCCGGATATCATTCGTTATTTTATGACCATACCTGAGGCTGTATCACTTGTACTGCAGGCAGGAACCTATGCTCACGGAGGCGAGATATTCGTCCTGGATATGGGTGAACCTGTTAAGATAGATACTCTTGCACGTAACCTGATCAAGCTTTCCGGGTATAAACCTGATGTAGATATCAAGATAATCTATACCGGCCTTCGTCCCGGTGAGAAGCTCTATGAGGAGAAGCTTATGGCTGAGGAGGGTATGCAGACAACACCCAATAAGATGATCCATATAGGCAAGCCGATAGAGTTCGATCCCGAGAAGTTTATAGAAGACCTGCAGGAGCTTATGGCTGTCTGCTATGAAAATAACGACAGTATTGGAATGTATGTACAGAAAGTTGTAACCACATATCATCCCGGATGAGATCATATTTTTTACCACATTGGACATTAATCCCGGCATAACAGATGAATAGGGTTAAATGATGCATGATATGCTCTGATAGAGGAGCAAAAAAGTATAACGTGCGATTCTTAAGGAAAATGAGTGTAAATTCTGCTTTAATCAGAACGGTCATTCGAAAATCGGATAAAAATAGATAAAAAATGCCCTTATATGGTTTAAAGCAAAATTAAACAATTCACCATAATAAAGCGTGAAAGAACACATGTACGAGTTTTTGCTTGTGGAAAAAGTGATTAAGCTATAATTTAACAGATGGTCATATAAACAACAGATGATTGATAACATGTGTTTACGGGGCCCTGCGGCAGTGATTGGGACAAAAATTTCGAAATAAATAAAAAATTGTAACAAATATGTAAAATTATAGTGACAAATAGCTATATGTAGTGTATAATTTTTTCAAACAGTTAGTTTGTAGTACTTTTTTAATAAGGGGTTGTTGCAGTATTTTTGGGGAAAGATACTGCAAGGTATTTCGTTTGAAGAATTGACACAGATGGGAGTCAATCAGCAACGATGTACAAAAGGAAGGGGAACTTAATAATGGAGAGGAAGAATAGGGTTAAGTTGATCGCAATGGCGGGAACTTGTGCTGCTTGCATAATGGTACCCGCATCTTTAGCTTTTTCTGATTACGCCGATGACCTTTTGGTCGATTCTTATTACAACGATATCCTGGATGTGGTAGGCAGACAGGATGAGTTGATCGAGTCCGATGGGAACATACTCATTGAAGATGACAGTATAGGGAGAAACGGAGGATATTATGGGGATGATATCCTTTCGTCCGGATATGGTGAAGATCTATATGATGACGAGTTGATGATCTCGAATGACAGTTACGGTGATCAGGCTACGGATATCCTTACGGATTCGGTAACTGTTTATGATCCTGCATCTATTAATGAAGAGATTCTTATTACGAAGCCTGTCATAACAACACCGACACCCACGCCCAAACCGGCTGATGCCAAAACTGTTAAGGCTGCCATGGAGCCTGTTACCGGACCTTCTTACGTTAATGAAGAAGCCACTACGGGGAAGGACGGTACTGCAGCGGCTGCTTCAACCATAGCTACTGTTATAAGGGAAGTAAATGCAAGACGTGCAGCGGCAGGAGTGGCAGCATTAAGTTCGGATACCACACTTAATTATGTAGCTACACAAAGGGTTAAGGAGACAACGAAGAAGTTCTCGCATACCAGGCCTAACGGAAGGGAATCGGTAACCATCCTTTCCGATTACGGGGTAAATGCGGGACGTACAGGAGAGAACATTGCATGCTGTATAGCAAGTCCCGAAGGTGTTGTATCAGCCTGGGCTAATTCGCCTTCACACAACAGGTGCATGCTTAATCCCGATTATACACATGCAGGTGTAGGAACGATAGTAAGCGACGGGGTTACATACTGGGTTCTTATACTTACCAATTAAACCGGTTTTGAACGAATAACTACTATATATAATATATATACCGCGGGATTGAGAAGGTTTACCTCCCTGTGCTATACTGTTTTCAGTATGGTTATAGGGAGGTATTTCTTATGTATAATGAAGAAAAAATATGGATAGGCCGGTCAGATAAGGATAAGATTTTTATTTATCCCAAAATGGTAAACAGGCACGGTATGATAGCCGGAGCTACGGGAACAGGTAAGACGGTTACTCTGAAGGTTCTGGCAGAGTCGTTTTCCGACTGCGGGGTCCCGGTTTTCCTTGCGGATGTAAAGGGCGACCTTGCGGGTATGTGCAGGCCGGGGGCAGGCAGTGAGGATATGGATGAGAGGCTGTCTCGTTTCGGCCTTTTGGAGGAAGGCTTTAATTTCAGATCATATCCTACGATATTCTGGGATCTTTATGAAAAGGGAGGTCTTCCCTTAAGGACTACGATAACGGAAATGGGTCCCCTCCTCCTTTCAAGGATCCTTGGACTTAATGATACCCAGGCGGATATACTGACAGTCATTTTCAGAATAGCCGATGACAAACTTAAGGAAGATGAGAACATGCTCCTTATAGATACCAAGGATCTGCGTTCCATGCTTCAGTATGTTGCCGAGAATGCAAAGGAATTAAGCCTTAAATACGGTAATATCTCGAGCCAGTCGCTGGGCGTTATCACAAGGGCTGTGATGGCGCTTGAAGCACAGGGGGCAGACAGATTTTTTGGAGAACCCGCACTAAATATCAAGGACTGGCTTACCGTCAGCCCTGACGGAAGAGGGATCATACAGCTTCTTGACTGCCGGGAATTAATAGGTAATCCGGAAATGTATTCCACCTTCCTTCTGTGGATGCTTTCCGAATTGTATGAAACACTTCCGGAAGCGGGCGACCTTGAGAAACCAAGAATGGTATTTTTCTTCGATGAAGCGCATCTTTTGTTTGATTCTGCATCGAAGGCTCTTATGGATAAGATCGAGCAGGTCATAAAGCTTATAAGGAGCAAGGGCGTAGGTATCTTCTTTATCACACAGAGCCCGAGGGACATTCCCGATCCGGTCCTGGCACAGCTTGGAACCAAGATACAGCATGCCCTTCATGCATATACACCTGCGGAGCAGAAGGCGGCTAAGGCCGCGGCTTCATCCTTCCGCGCCAATCCTGAATTTGACACATATGAAGAACTGACGCAGCTTGGTATAGGGAAGGCTCTTGTATCTGTTCTTGATGAAGAGGGTATTCCCACCATGGTGGAGAAGGTAAGCATCCTGCCTCCGCAGAGTAAGATGGGGGCCATTGATGATGATGTGAGAAGGGGTGAGATCGAAACCTGTTACCTTAACGCGAAATACAGGGACAGTGTGGACCGTGATTCAGCCTATGAATTCCTTGAAAGGATGAGGGCCGAAAGGGAAGAAGAACTTATAAGGGCCGAAGAGGAAAAGGCAAGGATAAGGGAAGAAGAGGCTGCAGAAAAACAGAGGATAAAAGAAGAAGAGGCGGCCGAGAAACAGAGGGCTAAAGAGGAAGAGGCCGCAAGAAGACAGCAGGAGAAGGAAGAAGCCGCGGCCAGGAGAGCGGCGGAGAGAGAAGCGGCCAGAGAGGCAGCCGCAAAGGCAAAAGCCGAAGAGGCTGCAAAGAAGAAAGCCGAAAGAGAAGAGGCAGCCAAGAAAAATGCGGTCAAGAATGCAGCCAAGGGAGTTGCAAGTTCAGCCGCAGGTACGGTTGGCCGCGAAGTGGGAAATGCCCTGGGTAAGACCGTGGGAGGCAGCCTCGGTAAAAAGGTCGGAGGTAACGTGGGAGCATCCCTCGGCCGCGGGATCATAGGAACACTTTTTAAGCTTAAATAAGGGTCAATTATAAGGGAGCCGCAAGGCTCCCTTTAGTTTATTTACTAAACTTATATCGTTTAAGTAAAAATGCATCACAACATGGGCAAATTGCAATATATTTTGCATTAAAATATGTTTAGAATGACCAAAAATATAAATAATGCACAAAATAATCCTTTATGATATTGCATAATTAGAAAAAGTGTTATAGAATGTTCTTGCGTAAACGTTTAAGTAAAACGTTTAAGAAAATATAGATAAGGAGAGACTGGTATGAAAGATTTCTTGCACAATACATGGAAACACAGAGCCCACGTGGTTATGGCACTGCCGGTATTTCTGGTATTGTTCTTTATCATGTATGTTCCCATGGCAGGCCTTGTAATGGCTTTTAAGAATTATGATTTCACACTGGGAATCTGGAAGAGCCCGTGGTGTGGTATCGAAAACTTTAAGTTCCTTATTGCATCCAAGAAGATATTCATAAACATGACCAAGAATACGGTAATGTATTACATTATCTTTACGGCTGTAGGAACATTTCTTAATGTAGTACTTGCGATCGCCATTGACCAGTTCGTGTTCAAAAAGACGGCCAAGGTTATGCAGACGATCATGATCATACCGGTTTTCATTTCATACGCAGCTGTTCAGTTTATAGTATATGCTTTCATCAGTACCGATACGGGTATCCTCAATCATACCTTCAACATGGGTATCAGGTTCTACACAAGGAAGGAACTGTGGCCCACGATACTTACGATAGTTAAGATGTGGAACTCGGTTGGTTACGGTTCGGTTCTTTACATGTCAGTGCTTGCAGGTATTGATACGGCTCTTTATGAAGCGGCTGAGATCGACGGCGCCAACAAGTGGCAGCAGATCTGGCACATTACGCTTCCTTCTCTTATACCTATGATAACGGTTATGCTCCTTCTTTCGGTAGGTAACATCATGAGATCGGATACAGGTCTTTTCTACCAGGTAACAAGGAACAGCGGTCAGCTCTATGATACGACCCAGGTTATCGATTCTTATGTTCTTAATGCGATATTTAAGAACTCCAATTTCGGATTTACCGCAGCGACATCCTTCTTCCAGTCGGTTGTCGGCCTGCTGCTGATGCTCTTTGCTAACGGAATGGTTCGTAAGATCGAGCCTGAGAACGCATTATTCTAGAAGGAGGTACAGAAAGATGGCAAAAAAAGGAAACCTTGATCTGGCACCCTCCAGAAGGGAGAAGAAGGGCTTGGGACAATATATATTGGGATTTTGTCTCCTTCTTTACACGCTTTTCTGTGCACTTCCCGTAATACTTGTCTTCATATCGGCATTTACGGATGAGCAGGCGATAAATAAGAACGGATTTGCTTTCATTCCCGAGAAGTGGTCCATGGCAGGTATGAACACGGTATTAAGGTACGGATCACAGCTTGCACGCTCTTATGCCGTTACCATAGGGATAACCGTGACCGGTACCCTGCTCGGACTTCTTATAATGAGTATGTTCGCATATTCGATAAGCAGGCCGGACTTCAGGCTCTCCAAGTTCTTATCGATCTATCTTCTGATCCCCATGCTCTTCAACGGAGGTCAGCTTGCGGGATATATCGTATTTACATCCTACTATAAACTTAAGGATTCGTTTGCACTCCTTATACTTCCTCTTATGGTAACAACAATGAACGTTATCATATTAAGGACATATATAGTTAATTCAATCCCCGGTGAGCTTATGGAAGCCGCCAAGATCGACGGTGCGGGAGAGTACAGGACCTTCTTCCAGATAACCCTTCCTCTTCTTAAGCCTTCGCTTGCGGCAGTAGGTTTCATGATGGCAACCGCTTACTGGAATGACTGGCAGAATGCCCTTATGTACATTACATCAGATAGTAAGAAACCCCTTCAGCTTCTGCTCGTAAACATACAGAAGTCGATCGAGTTCCTTCTTAATAACAATAACGTTCCCGCTTCCGCAAGGGCGGCGATGGGAGGCGGAATCCCCCAGTATTCGGCGACAATGGCAACGGTTATAGTAGTCATCGGTCCCATCATGGTGGTATATCCCTTCTTCCAGAAGTACTTCATCAAGGGTCTTACGGTAGGTTCCGTAAAGGGTTAACAAAAGACGATATTTAAGATGCAGCAATAGTGCAGGCATCTGAATATACAAACATTCATTCAAAGGGAGGTTTTTTTATGAAAAACAGAATGTTCAAAAAAGTTTTGGCAACAGCTTTGGCTTCAGCCATGGTTATCGGAATGGTAGGATGCGGCGGCGGCGCTGCTGCACCGGCAGAGTCAGCACCCGCAGCTGATGCAGCACAGGAAGCAGCACCTGCTGATACATCTTCGGATGCAGCCGATGCAGCCGATACAGCTGATGCCGGTTCATCAGATTCAGGTCTGACAACCATCAATGTTTACAGGGCAACATTCAACCTGGCTAATCCTGACACAGATCAGGTTAAGAAGGTTGAGGCAGCGATCAATGATTACATCAAGGATAAGATCAACTGCCAGATCACCCTTACAGATGTAGGTTCAGGTGAGTACACAGATAAGGCTAACCTCGCTCTTAACAACAACGAGATCAACCTTCTCTGGACAGCTTCATGGGAAGCAACAATCGGTACCAACGATCTTGTACCCAAGAATGCGGTTTATGATCTTACAGATCTTCTTCCCGGCACAGACCTTTACGCTTCAATGGATGAAGGACAGTGGGAAGCTACCAAGTACGACGGCAAGAATTATTTCGTTCCCGTTTACAAGGACAATGTTGAAGGTTACGACTTCATGTTCCGTAAAGAGCTTGTAGACAAGTTCGGATGGGATACAGCATCTGTTAAGAAGCTTGCTGACCTTGAGCCCATGCTTAAGGACGCTAAGGATGAAGGACTTAAGTATCCTTACCTTACACAGAAGACAGCTATGTTCTACAGATGGTACATCAATGACTTTGACTTCTTCACAGCTGATGCAACAGCTAACTGGGTTGGAGTTGACAAGAAGACAAACGAAGTAGTTGATACAGTTCTTACACCTCAGTACACCGAGTTCTGCAAGCTTATGGCTGATTGGGCAGACAAGGGATACATCTCAGAGGATGATGTAACAAAGACAACAACAGATACAACAACTCAGAGCCAGGATTGGGCAGTTTCATGGTGGACAGATATCCCGGTTAACGATGAGGCTAACTCACGTTACGGCCAGGACGTTGTAATGGCACCCGCTACCGACAGATGGGCACATTCAA
>JBGUQP010000053.1:0-3837 GCA_045131145.1 Lachnospiraceae bacterium
TTCTCTCCCGTTCGACTCTGCTTAACGAGGATGCCCTTATAGTGGTAGAGGCTGATAATACGACTGATTTTGATTATCTTGATGAACTGGGGTATGAGGTTGTAAAATATAAGAAGTATAAAAATAACTGTCATGTATTTCTGAGAAGATCATGATCATAGGAAAGAGGTTAAAATGAAGACTGCGATATACCCCGGAAGCTTTGACCCGGTGACCTACGGACACATTGATATAATAAAAAGAGCAGCCGAGATATTTGATCATCTGACGGTCAGCGTTCTCAACAATAAGGTCAAAACTCCGTTGTTTTCTGTTGAAGAACGTGTTAATATATTATGTAAGGTTATTGGGGATATCCCCAATGTGACAGTTGAGTCATACGAGGGTCTTCTGGTTGATTATTGCAAGAAGACCGGTGCGGGTGTGATAATAAGGGGTTTACGCGCCATCACCGATTTCGAGTATGAGCTTCAGCTTGCGCAGACTAACCGCAAACTTGGGGAAAACGTCGATACGATCTTTCTTACCACAAGCCTTGAATATGCATATCTGTCATCATCCACAGTGAAGGAGGTTGCAAGCTTTAACGGTGATATAAGTAAGTTTGTACCACCGTCAGTGGCAGAGCTTGTGTATGATAAGTACAGGCAGGTAAGATAGAGAAGGTAGTTTAGGATTCTTAAGTTTCAGAAGTGAGGAGTGAGTATATGAGCAGTAAGATCGAACAGATAATTGATGACATCGAGGATTATATTGAAGGATGTAAGTTCCAGACATTTTCAAGCACCAATATCCTTGTGGATAAGGAACACATTGAGGAGCTTCTTAGGGAACTTCGCATGAAAACACCTGATGAGATCAAGCGTTATCAGAAGATCATCAGCAATAAAGAAGCCATTTTAAATGATGCCAAGGAGAAGGCTGATGCCATGCTTAAGGAAGCTCAGGTCCATACGGATCAGATGGTAAACGAGCATGAGATCATGCAGCAGGCATATGCCCAGGCCAATGAAGTGGTACAGCAGGCAGTAAATCAGGCACAGCAGATACTTGATACCGCAACAACTGATGCCAACGGTATAAGACAGTCAGCCATGAAGTATACGGATGATATGCTGGCCGAACTCCAGAGTATCGTTAAAACAGCTATAGCAGATACGCAGAGCAAGTATACGGGCCTTCTTGAGAGGCTTAAGAGCAGTGAAGCCGTAATTGATAAGAATCGTCAGGATTTATATCCTCAGGTTGAACTTGAAAAGGAGATAGCATCCATCGAAGGTATCGATCAGGGTAAAATGACGGGACCGTCACTCGGTGTGATCAATAAGTAAATAAGGGGCCGCATGCCGGCCCTTTTTGAATTTAAAGAAAGAGAAGTGGAAAAATGGGAGTACTTGAAGGTATACAACCGGAAAGGGTCTTTAAGTTTTTTGAAGAAATATGCCATATACCGCACGGTTCGGGAAACATGGAAGCAATATCTGCTTTCTGCGTTTCCTTTGCAGTGGAAAGGGGACTTGAGTGCATAAAGGATGACAGTAACAACGTCCTGATAAAAAAGAAAGGATCATCAGGCTGTGAGCAGGCAGCTCCGCTTTTATTACAGGGTCATCTTGATATGGTATGTGAGAAGAACTTTGATTATGATCCGAAATTTGATTTTAAGAAAGACCCTCTGCGCCTTGCAATAATGGATGATATGGTTTATGCCAAAGGTACAACACTCGGCGGAGATGACGGGATAGCGGTTGCCTATATGCTTGCCATCCTTGATGATGATTCACTTATACATCCTCCGCTTGAATGCCTTTTTACAACCGATGAAGAGATCGGAATGCACGGTATGACAGCATTTGACACATCTGTCATAAAGGCCAGACGGATGATAAATATCGATAATGAAACAGAAGGCGAGATCCTTACATCTTCCGCAGGCGGACGAACGGTTCACTGTCATGTGCCCATAAGATATGCGGAGAAATCAGGAATGGCATATGATATAGTGATATGCGGTCTTTTGGGTGGACATTCCGGTTCCGAAATAGATAAATACCGTGGTAATGCCAATCTTCTGATGGGTCGTCTCCTGCACTATCTGTCCGGAAGAATTGATTATTCCATATACTATCTTAAGGGAGGTCTGCAGGATAATGCGATCCCCAGAGAAGCAAAAGCATCGATAATAATAGACGGTAAAGATGCTGCCATACTTGAGGAGCTTATTACAGAATTTGAGCTCACCATTATAAACGAATACAGGAAAATTGAAGATAATATTACGATATATTGCGAATCAAAGGGCGATTCGACCGAGTCAGTTCTTTCAGAGAAGACCCAGGAAAGAGTAATCTTTTTGTTAATGACTGTACCGGATGGTATAGCTAAGATGTGCCCGGAGGCCGAGAGCATTGTACAGACATCATCCAATGCAGGGATCATGCGGCTTAGGGATGAATATTTCTCACTTATAGTCAGCATTAGAAGTTCCATTAAATCCGAAAAGATAGCCCTGTCCGATAAGATCAGGTATCTTACCGAGACAATAGGCGGCGATTATATTGAGGAATCCGATTATCCGGCATGGGAATACAGGGAGAAATCTCCGCTGAGAAATATAACTGTCAGTACATATGAAGAACTCTTTGATAAGAAGCCAAGAGTGACAGCCATTCATGCGGGTCTTGAGTGCGGAATAATGTACGATAAGATAGGGGGAATGGATATCATATCCATAGGCCCGGACATTAAGGATATACATACACCAAAGGAGAAGCTGAGCATTGATTCGGTAGGAAGGACATGGCAGTTACTTGTTAAGGTTATGGAGAGATGCGTAAATGAGTGATGTGTTGAGGCTTGACAGGTTTTTAAGTGAATGCGGAGGGGGAAGCCGAAAGCAGGCAATAAAGATCATAAGATCAGGTCGTGTTAAAGTGGGCGGTGTTCCCGTAACGGAACCGGGACTTAAGATAAGTTCCGATGCTGAGGTTACTGTGGACGGGCGTGTGCTTAAATATTCACGATACTCATATTATATGCTGAATAAACCGCAGGGCTGTGTGAGCGCTGTTAAAGACCATATTTCAGATACTGTGGTGGAGTATCTGAAGGGTGTTAATACCAAGGGGCTGTTCCCGGTAGGAAGGCTCGATAAAGACACAGAGGGACTTCTTATTATTACAAATGACGGAGATTTGTGTCATGCATTAACTTCGCCCAGACGTCATGTCAGCAAAACCTATTATGTTATTTCAGACAAGAGACTTCCGCGGGGGGCAAGAGCAAAAATTGAAGAAGGACTTGATATTGGCGACGATAGTCCCTGTCTTCCGGCCAGACTTAAGAGTAAGGGCTCTGTGGAAGATGAGTATGCTTACGAACTCACCATTACCGAGGGACGTTTCCATCAGATCAAGAGGATGTTTCTTGTATTCGGATGCAGGGTAACATATTTAAAGAGAGTATCGGAAGGCGGAGTGAAGCTCGACAAAAAGCTTAAACCCGGAGAATACAGACCGCTTACCGAAAACGAACTTAAGACATTAAAGGAAGAATGAAGTATTGAAGCTTAAGAACAAAGGTGAATGGGGTTATATAGATTACCAGCGTAAAAGAGTTATGCTCATTACGCTGGTTCTGTATGTATGTGCAATAGGAATGTATCTCCTTGGTTACCTTACTCTGCATACCAATAAGAGTATATGGTCTGTCCTTGCAATACTGGCAGTTCTTCCGGCATCTAAAAGTATGGTCTCTCTTATAATGTTTCTTCGATTCAGGTCACTTGCCGGAGAAGATTATGATCAGTACAGGGATGCATGCAAGGATGCCCCGGCC
>JBGUQP010000054.1:0-2487 GCA_045131145.1 Lachnospiraceae bacterium
CATGTCTGATATAATGGTTGAGGGAATGAAGTATATTCAGAATCATATACTTTATAAGTCAAATGATAACTTCAAATATGAAACGGAAGCACTGCAGTTGTCGCTTCTTGCAAGAAATATGTCTCTTGTCAAAGATGATCTGGGAGCCATGTTTACGGCGGCTCTTGATAAGATAAGCTATGCCGATAAGTCGGATATATATATATTCCTGTATGATAAGCCGATGGATCGCAAGGACGGCACGGGGAAATTCAAAGACGCAACATTAAGACTGGCGGCTTCGAATACAGAAAAGAGCGGGATCAGGATCTATCCCGAAGATGACCGCCCCGAGGTCACGGAAGAGAAGACGGTCCTGTATTATACTTCCGAGTATGAGGGTGATAAGAGTGACCGCTACTGCTTTGTTGATATAAACCATGAGGATATGGTATACGGACTTGTAGTAAGCCGAATGGATGAAGATGATATAATGTATCTTACACTTCTGTCATTCCAGATTGCGATGATGCTTGCGATGCGGAACGGGTAAACAGGTACTTAAGCAGTATCGGGGTCGCAATGGATGAAACTATTATAAGAAGGATGACACTTGTGAAATAAACAGGTTTGAGAAGACCTACAGACAAGCCCTTTTGGGACACGATAAGGGCAACTTCACCTCTTGTCATCATACCCACACCGATCTTTAATGAATCGCTTACGGAGAACTTGCATATTCTTGCAACAGCTCCGCAGGCGATTATTTTTGTTATAAGTGCCACGATAACGAAAGCGATCGAGAACCACAGGATCTGTGCCGAAAAGTCGGCTATATCGGTTTTAAGGCCGATACTTGCAAAGAATACAGGCCCAAAGAGCATATATGAATTGATGTCCATCTTCTCGGCTATATAGTCCGAGTCCTTTATGGAACATAAGATTATGCCTGCAAAATACGCACCGGTTATATCCGCGATACCGAAATATCGCTCTGCTATGTAAGCAAAAGCAAAGCAATAAGCAAGTCCGGCTATGGGGATTCGCCTGGTGTGAGGCCATTTCTTGTCGATCCATTTAAAAGCCTTGTAAGACAGGAACCCTACTATTCCGGAGAAAGCAAAGAAGAGAAGTGTTTCAAGTATTACGTGTCCCATGTCTGTGTCGGGTGTTTTCATCCCTATTACAAAAGTCAGAACTATGATGCCGATGATATCATCGATTATTGCCGCAGCAAGGACGGTAGTTCCCACGCGGCTCTTTAAGTACCCCAGTTCCTTAAGGGTCTCGACGGTGATGCTGACACTTGTGGCGGTCATGATAACACCGATGAAAAGCGAGGTGACAAAGTGGGGGTTATGTATGGGATTGAATCCGTAAAAAGCCATATGGAGAAGACAGCCGCCGCCCAGGGGTACAAACACTCCGGCACAGGCGATCAGGAAAGCAATGGGGCCTGTCTTCATCAGTTCCTTAAGATCGGTTTCGAGTCCTGCCGAAAACATAAGGAGAACAACGCCTATTTCCGCCATCTTATTTAGAAATTCCGTAGGCTCCACAAGCCCTAAAAGACTGGGACCGATGATAAGTCCGGCTATGATCTCGCCCACTACCTGGGGAGCCTTAAGCCTGCGTGCGAGAATACCGAACACCTTTGCAAAAATTATTATTATCGCAAGATTTTTAAAGAAAATATAGGATTCCATCTTTGGGCCTTTCTAATCAGAGGGATAAGCCGATCTGTTCATTACGTTTTAGTATAGTAAGGTTTTCTTAATGTAGCAATGGCTGAAGTGACAATAATACGTGTGATTTTACCTGTCTCATCATGCATTTTTTAGATATATAAGCTTGTATAATCATTGATTGTACTGTGAAATTATGGTAGACTAAAGTATATCATTTCTGAAAGGATTTACCGCGTATGGGTACTTATAACAAGTTCAGTGCAATGCAGATTGATGTTCTAAAGGAAATAGGCAATATCGGTTCGGGTAATGCCTGTACGGCACTTGCTATGCTGCTTAATACCTTTGTAGATATGACGGTTCCCAGCATCAGGTTTCTTGATTTTGAATCCGTTAAGGAATTTCTCGGCGGCGGGGAGAGCGAGGTTCTCGGTATCAGGATAGGAGTCAAGGAAGACCTTACGGGAATGATGTTCCATATAGTAAAGAAGCAGTTCGCCGAGAGGATAATCAATACCTTCTATCCCAAAGAGCTTGATACACTGAACGATCTTAACGATATGGATTTATCTGTTTTGTCTGAGATGGGTAATATAACATCCGGTGCATATGCCAATGCACTTGCCTCCCTCTCGAACATGAAGGTTGATATAATGACCCCCGAGTATCATGTTAATACTATTGAAGAGATCCTGCAGATACCTCTTAAGGAATATGCGGAGGTCGGTGACAAGATCCTGGTAGTGGATGAACAGTTTATTATGGGTGATGAGAAGCTGACAAGTCACATGCTTCTGATCCTTGACGGAGCTTCGCTTCA
>JBGUQP010000055.1:0-5329 GCA_045131145.1 Lachnospiraceae bacterium
ATACCATTACTCCCAAGTCGGGATTTGCCATACTTGCGGTAGCGGTTGACGGGATCCAGGTAGGTCCTGTAACGTCATATACATTCAAGGAAGTATGGATGGATCATGTTATAGCGGCAGCCTTTGTGCAGACTGATGCCGGTGCCAAGGCAGCAGCTGCAGCCGGTGAGAAACCTCAGGTCAAGAAGGTTGAGAAGGTTGTAAAGGCAGAGGCACCCGCTGTATCAGAGAACCATGTCGTTGATATCGAGGAAGCAGCATCCGGAACTGCGGGCGATGAGTTCGTACAGGAAATGGATCTTACCGGTATCAATATACCGACGGACGAAGAACTGGGAATTACTGTGGAAGTAGAAACTTCGGAAACATCCAATGTCCTTGAATTGTTGGGAATAAATATGGATGAAGCCAGAAATCTGGTTGCTAACGGGGAAGGAGTTGGTATCCTTGATGCAGCCTTCTATGAGGGATTATTAAATGTCAATGTCGATAACCAGATGGCACCTCCTGTCGAGATCCCTGATTATCGCGCTATGAGCTGGGAGGAACTGGAAATAACGGATAACAGTTCTCTTACGCCAAGTATGCCCAATTTAGATGATGTATGTGAAAAACTCTTTACTCCGAGCGAATACCTGGCAATCGCCAAGGACGCTACAGCGAATGTTACGGCATCATTAAGAGATGCGGACAATACAATAGATGAAGGATCAAAGGAAGTACTGGACGGTGCAGTGGGACAAAAACCTCTTAAGTATTTCGATCTTACATTAATGAAGTTTGTTGACGGGATGCCGGAGAATGTTGAAAAGATCGAAGTTCCTCTGGAGGTAGTCATAAAGATTCCAAGTGATATATACAAAAAGGGCAAGACATATTCGATCTTAAGGAACCATAACGGGGAACTTACGATTTTGCCGGATCTTGATGACGATCCCGAGACCATTACCTTCAAAACAGACAGGTTCTCGTCATATGCGATAGCAGAGTCGGTGGCTTCGCCGAAGACGATCGCAATACGGTTTGCCATTGGGGGACTCATATCACTGGTACTGGCACTTGGATGTGCCCTTATACTCACGTATCATCATGTTAAGATGAGACGAATGAGAAGAGCGTCCAGAAGGATCAAATAAATAATCGATTGGTTTAAATAAACCGGGGGTAAATAAACCGGAGAGGGGTGTCAAGAAAAAATACTTGACACCCCTCTTTCTCTTGTGTATAGTATAGCTTGTGTTGTAAGGAGCCGGATATGGAACGTATTGCTTATCAGAACTTATTATATGACTTTTACGGGGAGCTTCTTACCGATCACCAGCGGCGGATATACGAGTGTGCAGTGTATGAGGATCTGTCGCTTAAGGAACTGTCCGATGAATACGGGATCACAAGACAGGGGATCCACGACCTTATAAAGAGGTGTGACAAGACCCTTGGTGAATATGAGAACAGGCTTCACATGATCGAGAAGTTCTCGGCAATAAAGGATATTGTCAGGCAGATAAGGGAAGCTTCGGAAGAGGACAGAACAGAGAACGGAGACAGGATAAGAAGTCTGTGTGACAGGCTTCTGGAGACTTTATAAATGGCATTTGAGAGCTTGACCGAAAAACTGCAGAATGTGTTCAAGGGACTTCGCAGCAAGGGACGCCTTACGGAGGAAGACGTAAAGGCTGCCCTTAAGGAAGTAAAGCTTGCCCTGCTTGAAGCCGATGTTAACTTCAGGGTAGTCAAGCAGTTCGTTAAGTCCGTTGAAGAGAGGGCTGTTGGCCAGGATGTAATGAACGGCTTAAATCCGGGCCAGATGGTCATTAAGATTGTTAATGAAGAGATGATCTCGCTCATGGGAAGTGAGACCACCGAATTGCAACTTCAGCCCGGTAAGGCCATCACCGTGATCATGATGTGCGGTCTTCAGGGTGCAGGTAAGACAACAACAGCAGCCAAGCTTGCAGGCAAGCTAAAGCTTAAGGGTAAGAAGTGTCTGCTGGTTGCGGCTGATGTATACAGGCCGGCCGCCATAAAGCAGCTTGAGATGAATGCCCATAAGCAGGAGGTTGACTTTTTCTCCATGGGTGATAAGAATTCACCCGTTGATATAGCAAGGGCTGCCATCGAGCATGCGAACAAAAACGGACACAATATTGTGTTTATTGATACGGCAGGACGTCTTCAGATAGACGAGGAGATGATGCAGGAACTTTCCGATATCAAGTCTAACGTCGATGTTCATCAGACCCTGCTTGTTGTCGATGCCATGACCGGTCAGGAAGCCGTGAATGTTGCTTCTTCATTTAATGACAAGATCGGTGTCGACGGAGTAATCCTAAGTAAGATGGACGGTGACGCACGAGGCGGTGCCGCCCTGTCGATAAAGGCCGTGACCGGCAAGCCCATACTCTATGTCGGCATGGGCGAGAAGCTGTCGGATCTTGAACAGTTCTATCCTGACAGGATGGCAAGCAGGATCCTGGGGATGGGAGATGTCTTAACCCTTATCGAGAAGGCCAGTGAAAGCCTTGATATCGATGAGGAAAAAGAGAAGGAAATGTCCCGCAAGCTTAAGAAGGGTAAGTTTGATTTTGAGGACTACCTTGAGAGCATGAACCAGATGAAGAAGATGGGCGGCTTGTCAAGCATCCTGGGTATGATGCCAGGACTTGGAATGGGGTTAAAGACTCAGGATCTTGAGAATGCGATAGATGAGAAGAAGATGGCCCGTACGGAAGCCATCGTCCTGTCGATGACCAGGAAGGAGAGGCAGAATCCCGATATCTTAAATCCTTCAAGAAAGCACAGGATAGCAAAAGGGGCAGGAGTTGATATTTCGGAAGTCAACAGGCTTGTCAAGCAGTTCGAGCAGAGCAGAAAGATGATGAAGCAGCTGCCCGGAATGATGAACGGAATGGGTAAAAAGGGTAAATTTAAAATGCCCTTTTAAATAAATACCAAATAATTTATGGAGGTGAAAAAAATGGCAGTAAAGATCAGACTCAGGAGAATGGGACAGAAGAAGGCACCTTACTATAGAATCATTGTTGCTGACGGAAGGTCTCCCCGTGACGGAAGATTCATCGAGGAAATAGGCACATATGATCCCAGTACCGAGCCCTCTACCGTTAAGGTTAATGAAGAGCTGGCTAAGAAATGGCTTGCTAACGGTGCTCAGCCTACCGAGGTTGTAAGCAAGATCTTCAAGAATGCTGGAATAACCAAATAAACCCGGAGGTAGAGCATGAAAGAGTTAGTTGAAGTAATCGCAAAGTCGCTTGTCGATAAGCCCGATGAGGTGAATGTTACCGAGCGCGAGGACGCTGGCGCTGTCGTGGTTGAACTCAGGGTTGCCCAGTCAGATATGGGTAAGGTTATCGGTAAGCAGGGAAGGATTGCCAAGGCCATCAGGACGGTTGTCAAGGCAGCTTCGTCCGGAGAGGACAAGAAGGTGGTCGTGGATATTGTTGATGTAGACAAGGAATAAAAAATGCTTTTGAAAATCATGGTATCGAAAGATACCATGATTTTTTTTGGTTGTTATTATTTTATCAAATATCTCATCCCATTATGGTGGGATTTTCAGACATCTTTCAAAAATGAGGCATTATTATTTGACATATCCATGGGGAGATGTGGTATAATAGTGTCACATTTTCTGAGTTTGTAAATAATTATATTACGTGCTTGGGGAAAAAGAGGTAAATGGAGTTGACAGGTATGAAGGGATTCAAATGCTTTTATGATCGTCAGAAAGGTAATGTGTCATTTTCTGGCGATTTTACGTTTAGATAGGTGTGGATGAGAGGAAATACAATGGATAACGATAAAGTTAAGCTCAGACGTTATCAGGATGATCTTAATGTGGGAGGACTCGGGGTAGTCATACTGGGGGCCTGGAGTATTTTAAAGATCATCATGCATACGATAATAGAAGCAAAAAATAATATCAGTCTTGAAGAGTTCGCTGAAGAAGAGAGATGGATCGCAGTTGTTGTGGTTATAGTGGTAATTGCAGGAATTCTGCTTGTGTCTTTCCTCATTTTTAAGATCCACTTTTATATTGGTATGAATGCGTCAAGGGCCGCTAAGGGCGAACCATATAAAAAGGGATACTATAAAGGAGCGATCATACTGCTGGTACTTTCTGTCATGGGTATGTTCACCTACATTGATGAGCTTAAAAATCTGGATACTATTGATACTACCATAGCTTCGTTTATCGTCGACCTGACTACGGTTTATATTCTGTGGGTCGTTGTATCAAGTACGAAAAAGATAAGAGAGCTTAATTTATTACATACGCAGGAGTAAACGTATCATGCAGATGGATTTTCATTACTACGCTACATATTGTGCGGCATTTATCGCAGGTTATTCCCATGAGGAAAGCCTGGATATAGCATACAGTGCCCAGTTTGTCGATCATTGCACAAGAACACTGCTTGCAAAGATCAAAGGCCCGTCAGATGCAGCGACTACGCAGATGCAGCTTGAAATGATGGATGCAAGGACAGATCCGATAGGTCTTCAGGATATAACAAGGATCTGGTCTCCCTTTCATTTCCTGCCAAGGGACCTGTATGCCGTAAAGGAAAAGTGTTCCAAGCAATATCTTAACAAGTACAGGCTTATATGCGGACCAAACGGGGATCTTGTTGTAAAGACAGTGGAGCTTGCAAAAGGCAGGCCCCTGCAGTCGGTTGGTATTGCGATGCATGTTCTTGCGGATACCTGGGCTCATGCGAATTTTGCGGGAACTCCCTCGCTTGTCATAAACAATACGAACTATGTATTTTATGAACTGTTTCCCGATGGTGAAGGATACAGGGAAAAACAGATAAAGTTCGTGCACAAGACTTCCGCACCGGATGATCTTGATAACAGTATATATACCAACAGCCTGTATCAGAGAAGCGAGAATACGATAATGAACCTGGGTCATGGCAGGGCCGGACACCTTCCGGATTACAGCTTTGTAAGATACAGATATCTTCCCGCATGGGGCGATTACGAAGAGATCATTAAGGATAATCCCTCCGATTATATGAAAGCATTCACGCAGATGATATATGCGATGAAGTATATCCGCGGGGAACATGACTCCTTTAGAAAGGATACATATGATAATGATGCGGTTAAGCCATGGCTTTCCCGGATAAAGGAGATCATCGAAAAAAGACAGATCATAGCAAGCGAGGACTGGAAAGCGTTTGGGGAAGAACTGTCAGGAAAGACGATAACGGATTATTCGATAGATACGTATTTTGAAGAGTATTTAAACAGCCCGAAAGAAGAGAGGGATAATACATTTTTGGGCAGGTTTATACTCGGA
>JBGUQP010000056.1:0-3630 GCA_045131145.1 Lachnospiraceae bacterium
GGAGTGGAAGAGATAAGTATGGTAATTTCTTCTCCATAGCAACGTGGGTTGTCCTGGCACATTTTTTGTTGGAGGATTAAGTGTTCAAGCTTTGCCGTATCTTTAATACAAGCGGGAATTACATGAGGATGCCAAAGCCTTTGTTAAATGAACTGAAAACACTGATAGCACAGAATGTACTTCCGAAAGAAATCAACGATATACTGAAAACAAAATTAAAGAGGCTTTAATTTTCTGTTATGGCGAAACCAAAGAAAAAACCTACAATTGCTACAGTGCTCCTGCCCTTAATAACCATCCCGATAGTTATACTGCTTGACATCGGGCTTATTGCGCTTGGCGGTTTTCTGGATGTAATTATGTATGATCCAAAGCCCGGTACTATAGGTACTCCGGTTCCGTTTTTTACCGCGATATTTGGAATTATCGCAGGGATCATATCTCTGATAGGATTCATTGTTATGATCGTACTGATGATTGTTGGTGCCGTACGGTTAAGCAAAAGTACCAAAAAAATTAATACGCCACAGCCCTGAACCCATGCTCACCGTCAACTACAGGAATAGCGCGGACATCCATGTTCTCGATATGTACATAGGTCCCTCTCTCCACGGCAAGAATGACCTGGTCTATCTGGCTTTCGGTCCCCTGTATTTCCATACTTACTGACCCGTCATATTCATTTCTTACCCAGCCTGTAGCACCGACAGAGGCTGCGGCATGCTTTGCGCGGTATCTGAAACCGACTCCCTGGACTGAACCAAAGAAGCGTATCCTTTTTCGTATTACTTCATTCATATTTAATCTAAAAGCCTTTAACTCGTAATGAACAGAAAACCTTTGGGCTCATCTTTCTCATCATTTTCTGTTGCTTTTTCCATTATCATATCTGTCAGAGCATAGGAGAGGAGATCCTCGGGCTTTGAATCAGGGTTTATCCATTCATCGATCCTTTCTTTAGGCATGATAAGCGGCATCCGGTCATGTATCTGGCTTAATTCCTCTGATGGTTCCCTTGTAAGCACCGTAAACACGGGAAATGTATCTTCTATACGGTAAAGCCCGCACAGCCAGGTTACCATCGATCCCTTCGGCTGGATGATATATTTATCCCCTGTCTTAACCTTTCCGTCAGGACTTTTAAAATGTTCCCACTCGTAGTAATAAGATGCCGGAATAATACAGCGGTGAGACAGCCAGGCATCCTTAAAGGTGGGTTTGGTTGCTGCGGTCTCACATCTGGCATTAACAAGCGGTTTGTCGCTTTTTGGCAGGTGAAATCCCCACTGCATCGGAAAAACAGCTCTGGTTCCCCTGCTGTTTGGAGCGATCACGGGAACTACATCGGTCGGCCTTATCTCACCATAGGTCTTAACAGGCTTTGCTCTTTCATGTATAAGACGGTTGGCAAGCTTTGAATCGACTGCAGCCTGCATTATATCTTTTAATTCCTGCGACTGGTACTGCAGGTAAAAGTGGGTACACATATTCCTGAAACTCCTTAATACATTTAATGCCTATATCAGATTTTAACACAGAGACCCGGTATCTTAAAGGCAGTTGACAGGACATCAAGACCTTATTGTGTTATACTCTAAGTCAGGGAAATCAAGTAAAGGTAAAAGCGATAAGCAGAGAGAAAGTATATGCCAAAAATACGATGCCCGAGATTTGGATGTAATGGAATAGGACTGCCTGCAGGAACAAAAAGGCTTTTAGCGGGAGTAATGCAGTAATTGGAAATACTTCTGCCTATCTAGCCGGCGGATCTTCCAGCAACATGTTCCTTACAGCCTTTGGCTACAGTGGCAGGAAAGTGATCACATTTGAATGTCAGAAATGCGGTAAGAGATGGGAACAAAGAGTATGAACAATAAACGTATAGGAAAAATGGCCGTTACCGCCATTATCAGCATATTATCGGCAATAACTGCTTTTGCCGTTACAGAACTCACAAAAGGCATTAAAAAAGATGTGGAAAGAACGGAAAAGGAAAGGAGATCTGTCAATGACAACCTATATCACAAACATTAATTCAGGAAAACTTAAGGAAGTGCTTGCGAAACTTAAGAAGGAGGATACCCTGATCATTTTCCATTCATCAGCCGAAAAGCAGGTACCCATTGAGATGATCTCACTGTTTGCCGGTGCAAAAGGGAAGGTAGAGTTCAAGGAAACGGAAGATGAAATAGAGATAGCATTTGAGATAGGCAGGCTGTCAGCGGAATCTGGCGGCAAATCCCGTATGAATGTAGAGATAATCGGGGATTCACCACTTTTAAGTAAGATAAATGGCATCATAGGTAACAAAAAGAAACCTGCTTCCGGTGCTAAGAAGGCTGTAAAACCGGCAGTTAAGGCAGAAGCTCCGGTAAAACCGGCTCCTGTGACTGCAACCACACAGAAGAAAGCAGCAGCTCCTGCAAAAGCGACCGATAAAGAAAAAGCGGCAGAACCTGCAACACCTGCAAAGCCTGCCACAAAGAGCAGTAAAGCAAAAAAAGCCACTGAAGTAAAGGATTCACCCGAGTTTGATAAAGCATATGACAGTTTCATGAGCCTCTTATCAAGCATCAAGACCGCTAAATACGATCCTTCTGAGTGTGCTCTTGGTATCCTTTCTGCAGTAAGGCTCATGAACGAGGATGCTTCGATCACATTTGAAGCCGCACTCCCTGCTTCAACAACGGCAGCGAATTCAAATAAGTTCCTGACTAATGTATCTAAGGGAAACATCAAAAAGATCGTTGCGGCGGCAAAAGAAGTAGTTAAATATGATTCATAGGTATGGATATGGAAAAACTAATGGATACTGATAACATAAGATATGTAGATCCTGAAGAGCTTAAGCATTTCAGGGATTATGTGAGAGCAGGAAAGGTTATCGAGCAGAACTCCCGTGAGATAGCCATGTGCCATCATATGACACAGAGGGCAAATCTTATAACGGCAGAGATCAACGGGGCATATCATACTCCTAAAGAGATCCATGACCTACTCGAAGAATTAACATGTTCTGAAGTACCTGAAAATGTAGGGATAGTACCTCAATTTACTACTGACTTTGGAGCAAATATCCAATTTGGTGAAGGCGTTTACGTGAACGCAGGCGTTTCTATGCAGGATCAGGGCGGCATAACTATCGGTGACGGGGCATTGATCGGCCATCATGTTGTCCTTGCGACACTTAACCATGATCTGGCGCCATCGCGAAGGCATGATCTTATACCTAAGCCAATAGTGATCGGGAAAAATGTCTGGATCGGAGCCAATGCCACAATACTTCAGGGTGTAACGATAGGAGACAATGCTGTCGTTGCTGCCGGAGCCGTTGTCAATAAAGATGTGCCACCCATGGCGGTCGTAGGCGGAGTACCGGCAAAGATAATAAGATACATAGAAAATGAAGAGTAAAAAAATAAAATAGGGGAATGATTAACATGGGGAACGAAGAAAAAGCAAGAAAACTGACAAGAGATGAGAAGTTCGCAGTACAGCAGATGGGACGGTTCTGGAAAGACTGGATGTATCTTAAAGAGAGTGATGTGCCGGATTATTTCATTGTGGTTAATAAGTATCATCCTACGCAGACAAAAAGGGTAAGGCGCATAGATACCTGAGGGTAATCCA
>JBGUQP010000057.1:0-10766 GCA_045131145.1 Lachnospiraceae bacterium
AAAAGAACCGTCCCCGTGGCACCCGAAGCCCTCGTGGCACCCGAAGCCCCCGCGGCACCCGCAGCCCCCTCAGGATAGTCTCTCAACCCTCACAGATCACACCAGGGCTTATATAAAGATCCAGGACGGCTGTGACCAGTACTGCAGTTACTGCATCATCCCGCTTGCAAGGGGACATGTGGTAAGCAGGCCGGAAGAGGAGACGATAAAGGAGATAAGTAAGCTGGCAGCAGCCGGGTGCAGGGAATTCGTCATAACCGGGATCCATTTAAGCTCATATGGACTCGATAAAGCTTATAATCTTGCGGCGGGAGACGGTTCCTTCCATAACAGGGAGCTTACCGAAACAATTAAGAAGATATCACAGATATACGGGGTGGAACGTATCCGCTTAGGTTCCCTCGAACCAAGGATCATAACCGATGAATTCCTTGAGGAAATGGCTGCCCTAAAGTCATTCTGCCCCCACTTTCATCTGTCCCTGCAGAGCGGTTGCGATGAAGTGCTAAAGAGGATGAACCGAAGGTATGACACTAAGGAATACTGTGAGAAGGTTGAACTTATAAGGAAGTATTTTGACCATCCCGCCATAACCACGGACATAATAGTCGGCTTTCCGGGAGAAACGGAAGAGGAATTTCAAATCACAAGGGACTATCTTAATAAGATAAACTTCTACGAAACCCATGTGTTTGCATACTCAAGAAGACGCGGTACCGTGGCGGACAAAATGAGCGGCCAGCATACGCAGAAAACAAAGAGTGAGCGGTCTGCCCTTCTCATGGGTGATTCCGCCGTGAGGGCGAAGAAGTTCAGGGAATACTACCTTGACAGGGAAGTGGATGTGCTTATTGAAGAAAGTGAAACGATCGACGGGGCCGCCTGTCAGGTCGGATATAATAAGGAATATGTCCGTTTTGCCGTTAAAAGCGATGAAGACCTTACGGGCAGGATAGTTAAGGCAAAGGCCGTGCGATCCATAAATGAAGAGATAATCGAAGCACAGCTGTGTACATAGTTTAAGCATATAAGGATCCCTGAATTAAGTTGATTTTGAATAATAATTGTGGTAGTTTATTTATCGAATTAAAAATGTCGATATTATAAGGAAAGATCAATCCGGAAATGGAGATGTTATGAAGGCATATAAAGACATGACCAGGGAAGAGCTTCTTGAACTTAAGAAGGAGCTTGAGAAACAATATAAGGAAGAGGAGGCCAAGGGCTTATCTCTTAACATGGCACGCGGTAAGCCGGGACAGTCGCAGCTTGAGATCGCGATGCCCATGCTTGATGTGATGAATTCAAGCTCGGATATGCACACCTTCCTCGGTACCGATACACGTAATTACGGTGACCTTGACGGAATCGGCGAGTGCAGGCGCCTTATGGCAGCGATGATCGGTGTTGAGAAGGACAATGTTATCGTAGGCGGCAACTCGAGCCTTAACCTTATGTATGATATGATCGCAAGGTCATACTGCTTTGGTGTAAGGGGAAGCACTCCATGGTGCAAGCTTGACAAGGTTAAGTTCTTATGCCCGGTTCCCGGATATGACAGACATTTTAAGATAACCGAGCAGTTCGGAATAGAGATGATAAACATCCCCCTGTCGGAGACAGGTCCCGATATGGATATGGTCGAGCAGTACGTTAACAACGACCCGGCAGTCAAGGGTATCTGGTGTGTTCCCAAGTATTCAAATCCCACGGGTATCTCCTATTCGGACGAGACTGTTAAGAGGTTCGCAGCCCTTAAGCCCGCGGCTGAGGATTTCATGATCTACTGGGATAACGCCTACTGCGTACACCATCTCTATGAGGATGACAGGGACGAGATCTTAAACATCCTTGATGAGTGCAAGAAGGCCGGCAATCCGGATATGGTATTTATCTTCGCATCAACTTCGAAGATAAGCTTCCCGGGTTCGGGCGTTTCGGTTGTGGCATCCTCACTTAACAATGTTTCATGGATCCTTAAGCTCATGGGAGTTCAGACCATAGGCCATGATAAGATAAATCAGCTGCGACACGTAAGGTTCTTTAAGGATATAAACGGACTTATGGAACACATGAAGAAGCACGGCGAGCTGCTGCGTCCCAAGTTCGCGGCAGTTACCGACACGCTTGAGAAGGAACTCACGGGTCTTGAGATAGGAAGCTGGGTTAAGCCCAAGGGCGGTTACTTCATTTCCTTCGACGCCATGCCCGGCTGCGCAAAATCAATCGTAGCCAAGTGTAAGGCCCTGGGAGTGACTCTTACCGGCGCAGGCGCAACCTACCCTTACGGCAAGGATCCTCAGGATTCGAATATACGTATAGCACCCACCTTCCCCAGTACCGAGGAGATGAAGGATGCGGCAAGGGTATTCGTCCTGTGTGTGAAGTTAGCCAGTGTCGAGAAGCTTCTTGAGGGTTGATTATTAACTGATTTATACTATAATATATGAACACAGCCGTTGACTGCGGCTGTGTTTTAAAATCGAAAATATGTTCTTGACTGTAAGTTGGAACATATTAGAATAAGGCTTGGAGCGGTTACCCCGTTACTATAGCGGGGAGGTGATGCCTATGGTCGGATATATGGAACTGTTTACATATACTCTTGTACTTGTGGCAATAGCAACAATTGTTATAAAGATAAAGAAATAACCGCCCTGCCTGCAAGCTAAGCGGTTTTTCTTATGCCAAAGGACGGGGTTAACCGCTCCTCTTTATCTGTGTTATATTATAACATTTTTTTATTGTTTTACAACATACGTTAACAAAAAGAGTTTAATAAGATTAAGAAAGAAGGTAAATGCAATGACGAAGATTGACATAGTTTCGGGATTTCTGGGTGCAGGTAAGACAACACTTATAAAGAAGCTCCTTAAGGAAGCGCTTTCTGATGAGCAGGTTGTCCTTATCGAGAATGAGTTCGGTGAGATAGGTATCGACGGAGGTTTTCTTAAGGAGGCCGGCATCGAGATAACCGAGATGAATTCAGGATGTATCTGCTGCTCTTTAGTGGGTGATTTCGGTACTGCCCTTAAGGAGGTGCTTGATAAGTATCATCCCGACCGAATCCTTATTGAGCCCTCGGGTGTAGGTAAGTTATCGGATGTTATGAGGGCGGTTGAAGGAGCTACACTGCCCCCGACCGAAGTGTCGGGGGAGCCTGCCGGCTTTGAGGCATCAGAGAAATCCGGTAGGATTTCTTCCGATTCAGGAAGGGAAGCTAGTCTTAATAGTGCGGTGGCAGTGGTTGATGCCAAGAAGTGTAAGCCCTATCTTCGCAACTTCGGTGAGTTCTTTGAGAATCAGATCGAGCATGCGGGAACCATCATCTTAAGCCGTACCGGCGATATGAGTGATGAGAAGATCAATGCCTGCGTTGCCCTTATAAGAGAGCACAATGCCAAGGCTACAATAGTTACAACTCCCTGGGATTCACTGGATGGCAGGAAGATACTTGAGACCATTGAGGATGCCAAGGATCTTGAGGCTGAGCTTATGAAGGAAGTTATGGCACATCATCATGACGATGAGGATGAACACGAGCATCACCACCATCATCATGATCACGACCATGAAGATCATGACCACGATCATCACGACCATGACCATCACGACCATGACCACGATCACCATGACCACGACCATCACGATCATCATGACCATGACCACGACGACCATGACCACGATCACGACGATCACCACGATCACGATCACGGTCCCGAGTGCACATGCGGCTGCCATGACCATGACCATCATCACCATCACCATGATGCGGACGAAGTATTTACTTCGATCGGTATCGAGACTTCAACCAAGTATACCAAGGAGAAGGTTGAGGAGTGTCTCGAGGAACTTGACGATACCAATAAGTACGGAACTGTTCTTCGCTGCAAGGGTATGCTTCCTACCGACACCGACAGGTTCATCCACTTTGATTATGTACCCGGTGAGTGTGAGGTCAGGGACGGAGCAGCCGAGGTTACAGGTAAGATATGCGTGATCGGTTCCGAGCTTAAGGAAGATGCGATAAGGGCATTGTTTAAATAAATAACAGTGATACATAATACTGTTATATATCATTGATACATAACGTTGATGCACAACACTGATGTATAACGATGTTATGATACCGATACATGAAACGATGGATTTATTGATCTGTGATGCCTGATTGCTGAAAGAAAAGCATTGAAAGAAGCGCAATAAAAGAAGTGCATTAAAAGAAATGTATCGAAAGAAATGCGTTGAAAGAAATAGCAGTAATATAAACAAAGCGTAGAAGTAACAGACATAAAACTAATAGCAGTGTTATACAACGATGTTATATATTGATGATATGTAACGATGATATATAACATTTATACATAACACTAATATATAACAACGATACATAACGATGATATTTTAAAAAGAGGTAAGATATGATACCCGTATTTATTATCAACGGATTCCTTGACAGTGGAAAAACCGACTTTATCAACTACACAATAACACAACCCTACTTCCAGGACAGGAAGACCACACTCCTTATTGTCTGTGAAGAGGGAGAGAAGGAATACGAACCCAAGGTCCTTGAGAGGACACGGACGGTTATGGAAGTCATCGATGATGAGGATGACTTTAACGCCAAGTATTTGCAGGAGCTTGAGAAGAAATACAAGCCCGGCCGTATAGTTGTTGAATTTAACGGCATGTGGATCCTTAAGAATCACAAGCTTCCCTGGTACTTCAGCGTAGAACAGCAGATAACCATGATAAACGGAGCGACCTTCGAGTCCTATTTTACCAACATGAAGTCTCTGCTGGCTGAGCAGATAAGGGGATCCGAACTTATCATAATGAACAGGTGTGACGGGCTTGAGGAGAAGATACCTTCATATAAGAGGAATATTAAGGCCCTTAACCAGCAGGCTGATATCATATTTGAGAATAAGGACGGGGAGATGAACGTTACCCTTGAGGAAGACCTTCCATATGATCTTACCAAGGATCCGATCACTCTTGATGATACAGGATACGGAGTATGGTATCTTGATGCCCTGGATAACATGGACCGCTACAAGGGACGGACCATTGAATACACAGGTATGGTCCTGCATCCGCCGCAGTTCCCCAAGGGTTATTTCGTTCCGGGGCGTATGGCAATGACCTGTTGCGCAGAGGATATAGCATTTCTGGGATATGCCTGTAAGTACGATAAGGAAGCCGATCTTAAGAACCGGCAGTATATAAAGGTCAAGGCTAAGGTGAATATAGAATACTTCGAGGATTACGGTAAGGAAGGCCCTGTGCTTGAAGCGATAAGTATAGAACCCTGCGGGAAGCCTAAGGAAGAGGTTATCTCATTTAATTAGTTGTTCATAGAATAATTAAATAAGGAATAAAACATAAAAGATTGATCAGTTATAGATATTAATCTACATCGCTAACAAAAAAGAACACGCAGCCTAGATAAATCCGGGTTGCGTGTTCTTTTATATTTTTTTAGACGCATTTTGTTTTAGAATCTCTTCAGTTTACTGAGCGGTGCGTATAATATATTCGAAATAACAAGTCCCGACAGTCCCTGGATAAGGTTTGCGGGAATGCTTGCTGCGGCTCCGGGTCCGTAAACGAATACTTCGAATGTAAAATATCCGAGTGCAACAAATAAGGTTGCAAAGATGCCGCCTAAGATAAGCTTAACGCGGTCGGTCTTTATTTTAAGAACACTGCCGCTGAAAATAAGGCCGCTCACGAGTCCGATGATACCCTTGATCAGAAAGGTTACCGGAGCATAGAAGAAGTAACCGCCAAGTATATCGGCCAGGGCCGATCCGATGCCGGCTGCGGCTGCACCGTATAGGGGACCCAGGAAAACCCCCGAGAGTATCACGAATGCATCACCGGGATGTATATAGCCACCCGTTCCCGGTGTCGGTATCTTGATTATATAAGTAGAGATAAATGTAAGTGCCGCAAACAGGGCTGCACGCACCAGGCTCCTTGTCTTTATATCCGTCATATGTTTATCCTCCTGCAATTTGTTTTCCACAAATATATTCCCAAAGCATGAGAAAGTCAATATACATACCTATATCAAACAATGATAGCATATAATAGATGTATCCTATAATAAAAGGCATCAACCTTGGGTCTAAATCTTGCAAACAGGGAGCTTTTGTGCTATTCTAAGCAATGCGAACGGTTACCCGGATATCCGGGATTAACTGATAAATTATTAGCCCATACAGGGAGAAAGGTTGGATTAATATGAATTATCTTGAAATTGAAAAGGTAGTCGGAAGAGAAATCCTTGATTCCAGAGGAAATCCTACAGTTGAGGCTGAGATCACACTGGTTGACGGAACAGTTGCAAGGGGTACAGCACCTTCGGGAGCTTCCACAGGTGAGTTCGAGGCACTGGAGCTTCGTGACGGCGACAAGAGCAGGTATCTTGGCAAGGGTGTTTCCAAGGCAGTTGACAACATCAACGGACCTATCGCAGATGCAATAATCGGTATGGATGCATCTGATACATATGCAGTTGACGCAGCAATGATCAAGCTTGACGGAACAAAGGATAAGAGCAAGCTCGGTGCTAATGCGATTCTTGCAGTTTCAATCGCTACCGCAAGGGCAGCAGCTACTTCACTTGATATTCCTCTTTACAGGTTCCTTGGCGGTGCTCAGGCAACGGATCTTCCCGTTCCCATGATGAACATCTTAAACGGTGGTGCACATGCTGACAGCGCTGTTGATACCCAGGAGTTCATGGTTATGCCTGTAGGCGCTCCTTCATTTAAGGAAGGTTTAAGATGGTGTGCAGAGGTATTCCATAACCTTAAGGCACTCATCAAGAAGATGAACGACGTTACAGCTGTTGGTGATGAGGGTGGTTTTGCTCCCAACTCACTTAAGAGCGATGAGGAAGCTATCGAGAAGATCCTTGAGGCTATCAAGGCAGCAGGCTTCGAGCCCGGTAAGGACTTCATGATCGCTATGGATGCAGCTGCATCTGAGTGGAAGAGCGAGAAGGGTAAGGGCTTCTATCATCAGCCCAAGTCAGGTAAGGACTTCACAACAGATGAGCTTATCGCTCATTGGGAGAGCCTTGTAGATAAGTATCCCATCATCTCTATCGAGGATGGTCTTGATGAAGAGGATTGGGAAGGCTGGAAGAAGATGACCGAGAAGATCGGTAACAAGGTTCAGCTCGTTGGTGATGACCTCTTCGTTACAAATACCGAGCGTCTTGCTAAGGGTATCGAACTCGGCGCTGCTAACTCGATCCTTATCAAGCTTAACCAGATCGGTTCTGTATCTGAGACACTTGATGCTATCAAGCTTGCCAACAAGAACGGCTACACAGCTATTTCTTCACACAGGTCAGGTGAGACAGCCGATACTACTATCGCTGATCTTGCAGTTGCTCTTAACACCCGCCAGATCAAGACAGGTGCTCCTTCAAGGTCTGAGCGTGTAGCTAAGTACAACCAGCTTCTCCGCATCGAGGAGCAGCTCGGTGATGCAGCTAACTATCCCGGAATGAAGGCTTTCAACGTTAAGAAGTAATCCGCAAATAAGGATAGCAAATAAGATATAAACAAGGGCTCGTCTTAGTGACGGGCCCTTTTATTGTCTGGTTTATTTCAAAAAAACTGTAACGGAAATCTTTCTGTGTTTATCCTTCTTTATCAAGGTCGATATCTATTATATCGTCATCGGCTTTATCTTTATCAGGTGATCCTTTTACGGATGACATCCCGGCAGGCTTCTTCCTTTTCGACCTCCTTGAGATGATCACTGCAATGAGGATTACAAGGATCAAGACACCGGCAGCGATCTCATACTTAAGATATTTCATTAAGGGATTTAAGCCTGCATCCTCAACCAGGAATTCAACCTTATTACCGGAAGCCTTGAAAGTCACATATTTACCCATTTTGGTTAACTCGATGCCCGTGCGTTCACTGCCGTTTAGCAGATATATATTGACATCGGAAACACCGTCCGGAGGGCAGTATCTTATAAGATGTTCAGGTGCAAGATCATCGGGAACGATAAGCTGCCAGCGCTCGATGATATCGGGATCCGCATCATTTATAAGCGTTGCACTGAACTGATCGTCCCTGGTAAACCTGCCGTCCACAAGGACTGCAGACTGTCCGTTCGCACGCAGCTGAATCCCGGCAAGTGTTGTAAGATACCTTGCCGTTTCGCCTGTAAGCTCGGTGTCGGATCGCAGGTCGTCAAGCTTTGAATTCTCCCAGTCCCATAATATATATTCTCCGTCTGATAATTCAAGAGGGAGGGAATCAACACTGTCTCCGTAATTATAATCCTCGGTATCGATTGTTTCATCATCCAGAATGAAGCTGACCCTGATAGTCTTAAATTCGGGGGGCATGCCTTCCGTATTTATAAGCTCTTCATAGGAAATGGGCTCTGCCTTGCCTGAATAGCTGACCCTGTTTATGCCGGCCTCTTCATCGGAAACAAAACAGTTGGCATAGATCCGTCCGTCCGGATCGTTGTCGCCCGCTATCGCCCCGTGGCAGCTGCCGTATCCTAAGATGGTCGGGAGCGAGTAACACCCTCTTATATCATATCCCATACCGGTTATCCCGCCGATATAGTCTCTTCCGGCGAGGATTCCCTTTGCATAGCTGTTGTGGATCGTTGACAGTGACTGACCGGATATACCGCCGACATAATCACCGGAATCACTCTTAAGCTTGCCGTAATTCTGGCAGTGGAGGATGGTTCCCATTTCCTGGAGTCCGCACATGCCGCCTACATAGCTCTTGACCCCATCGACATATCCCTCATTTTTATCATGACGGAGAACACACTTGGTCCGGTAGGTGGTTCCGGTTGCCGCATCCTTAATACCCGTAACGTCGCTCTCAAGGTCAAAATCATACTCAATGGCCATTGTTCCTGCGATACCTGAGGTGTCGATGTCACCGTGGATGGTTCCGTAATTGATCGAATCAGCTATGGTCGCATCGGTACAGTCCTCGGCAACAGCCAGTGAGTTATCTTCGTAAATATCGGTATAGTCAGCGTCAAGAACACCGTCTATGGCATCCGCGATAAGGAGCATGATGACATTGAACTGATCATTTACCTTGATCATATCATCCACAAGCTGCTGGTTGGATGAATTCATCTCGTTGTTAAGGAAGCCCAGGTTATCGCTCATCCCCTGTATGTTGGCCACAAGGCTGTTGGACCTTGCCTGATACTCGGGAGAGAGCTTGGGCAGGCTTATATCGGGCCTTGAGCTGATATCCGATACTATATTTTTGGTTTCATTAACTGCCCCGGCAAAGTCACTCATTGTCCGTTTGGTGTAATCAATTGCATATCTTACATCCTTACGGGTCTCCTCGGACATCTCCTGAAGATGGGAGGATACTATCTGTTCTATCGTCGTTACGTTTGATGCCAGATATTCCGGATAGGGCATTCCGTATTGACTCTTGAAATCCTTCTCGGCGTTTGCAAGTATTGCAGCTTCCGCGGCAGTGGAAGCCTCTGTATCAAGCTGTTCGTCGCTTTTGGCAAAGCTGCCTGACTGTGAAGGGAAGGGATTAAGGGTCGGCGGATCTGTGGTAAGGTCCCTGCGCATGACTTTTATATCTTTATAAGCAGCGGGGTCATCTCCCAGGGTTGAAACATCAACAGGATTACCGCCGGCATCGACAAATACGATATCAGAGCTTACGGACATGTGAGAACTGTTGCTGCTCACGACGCTCACGCTCTTTATATAGTAGTAGTTATACTCATTCCCCCTGTGCTCATCGAGCATCCGCTGATAATCACTGTTGGCGCTGTCGATGTTCTTTTTGGCCTCATTGTAGCTGACTTTCTCGGATTCATTCATGTACTTGTAAATGTCGAGATCGTCTACGGCCTTGGTAAGGTTGGAAGCAGCTGTTGAAGCATCGGCAAAGCCCTGTCTTGTCTTATCGAGCATCCCGCCCCGTTTGGCTGATTCTTCCAGGGCATAGTCTATGCGGCTTATGACTTCCGTACCCGAATCCATGGCCTTGTTTATGAAGTCCTCGGTCTCGTTGGCCAGATATGATGTATCGTTTAAGGCCTTGTCGGTGAAGTTCTTGACCATGTTGAGACGGGCGGTTATAAGGTTTGACTCATCCCCCGCATCATTAAGGGTAACATTTACAAGGTCGTGCAGGGTATTCATGTTGGAGGTCAGCTGCCCTATTATATCCTCTGTTATGTCTATCACAACATAGGGCTCGGCCTGCCCCACGATACCGCCTACGTCTTTACGGCCGTAGACCTCGCCGTTGTTGACGCACAGATCGATGTATCCGTTCTGGCGGCCGGCTATACCGCCGACATTGTATCCGACATGTTCGTATCCAACGAGCCCGTTGTTAACGCAGCTTATTATCACACCCTGCGAATAACCGCATATACCACCGGTATCGACGGTCGAGTTGATGATATTTGTTGAATCCTGCTTGTTGTTGTCGCCGAAGAGGTTCTTGATCTTATCGGCATACTGGTCTATGTTTAAATCCTTTATGGATATGGTCTCATCAACACTTGATATATTCAGCTTGCTTTCGCTGGTACAGCCGGATATGGTACCCAGGTTATAACCTGCGATGCCGCCCGTAAAATGCATGCCCATTACATAACCGGAGCTTTTACAGTTACTGATCTTGCCGGTCTGCTCATTGTAACCTGCGATACCGCCCGAGTAATCATATCCGTTCACGTTACCGGTAAAGGAGCAGTTGCTT
>JBGUQP010000058.1:0-4824 GCA_045131145.1 Lachnospiraceae bacterium
CTCCTACCCTCACGCAGTCGGCCGGCATACCCGAGCAGGAGTAGGCCTTAACTCCCGGGATGGGAAAGTCATGCGGGTACACATCTATCGGCTCCCTTAAGGTAATGCAGTGGGAGGCGGCGCTCCTCTGATGCATCGGAGCCACCACCCACACTTCACCAAAATCCCCGGCTGCCCGGGCAAGCCTTACTATTCCGGGAGAATCGATCCCGTCGTCGTTTGTGATCAGTATCTTCTTCATGCTTTTATTTGTTCTTCGTATACAGGAACTTTATTGCTTTACTTCCGGTGCAGATCCCGTCCCTGACCGCCTTGATCGTAATGGTACCGAGCTTGTCCTTCTTTGCGGCCGAAACACTTACCGTATAGTCTTTACCTGCGGCAAGCTCCGTTTCGAGGGTCTTTACAAGGATCGCATCAGTGATGACCGCATTTTTCACAAGGGCCTCTTCTTCACCGGTTATCACAAAGGCATATTTCTTTTTGGCGTTTGCAAGCTCATCTTTTGAAGCCCTTCTGATCGTTCCGATCTCTTTTGTACCGTCCGGCGATTTAACCTTGTTCTGAGACACCTCATTACTCTTTGTCAGAACGTTTACCGAATCCGCCTTAAGGACGATCGGAACAATGGCAAATGACTTTTTCACGGTCTTTTTGTTCTCGCTTACCTTATCTGCCCACCTTACTATCGGACGGTTCGCCGGTTTTGTTCCGGCCTTCTTCGATTCCGGCAGGTCTGTAAGCTTCACAACAACGGTGGGCGCCTGACCCGCCTTTTTGATCTGCTTTGTGGTAACATCCGTATAATTGCATCCTTCAACGGGTTCAATTGTATAATCCCTTCCCTTTTTCAGTGTTAACCCTCCGGCCTTTACTGTTATCGGAAGTGAATCAATATCGATCTCATTGCCTGTATACGGTCTGTTCGTAAGACCTGTGATGCTTACACTTGTTACCTGCTTAGCCTTTATCTCAAAGGTTTTATAAGCGGAACCTGCACATGTATCCTTACCTACGATCGTTACCCTTGCCGTACCGAGATTTATATTGTTGGAATAAACAACCTTGTATTCGGATGACTTTAACTTGATCTGCTCATCTCCCGACTTAAACACTACCGAAGTAACAGCAGGTTTTACGGGCTTACCCGTATATTCAGCAGAATCAAACTTAAGAGTGATCTCAGTGTTATCGTTGGATAACTGATGAACATCCGCTGCATCTTTCGGCAGCACATTAAACTGCATGGTCTCATTAAGCTTATCCGTATAGTTTCCGGCTCCATTATAGGTTACGGTCACAGCGGTCTTCTTATCGGGTTCGGTTATAAGCTTCGATAAGGAATCATCCGTCTTATCCCCAACCGTATACTCAACCGTGAATTCCTCATTATAAATCAGCTGTCTTCCTGTCTTATCGGTAACGGCAAGATAAGGTACAATCTCTTCATCAAGCCTGTCCGTGTACTTCATGTCGGGAATATCGGCCGGTGTTCCTTCAATCTTCTTCCCCGTGATCTCAAACACCTGTGTATTCATGCCCGTATGATCGCCGATGCCCCGCACGATCACGGCTGCATTTCCTGCATCCGTATTGTCTTCATAGGATACGGAGTAATCCACGTCCTTCTTAAGGGAGACATACTTGTCCGTAAAAGGATCATATGCTTTGACCGTGGTCTGCGGCATTATCTCGCTGCCCGTATACTCGGCCGTGTATATGGTCCTGCCCTGTTCCTTAATGGCCTTTATGCCCTTACCGGAAAGAACGATCGTTGACCTCGAAAGGTTGATGTCGTTGTCATCGGAATAGATATCTGCGGCATTCACGCCGTTTGTTACCTTGACCCATACATAAGCATCCTTTGTCCACTGCGTATCAAAGTCACTCGTATCGAAGGAAATATATCCTTCCTCCCAGTTCTCATCATCGCTGCAGGCAACATAGTATCCGTCTCCGTCATCACCCTCCGGGTAGTAGTAAACCTCTGTATAGAGGACCCCGTCCTTATTGTCGTATGGTTCCTCACTGTCTTCGGGATAATAAACATCCCATTCAAGAGTCGCCGTATTTGCATTGACATCCGCATAGTTTAAGTATCCGGCCGGCTTCTTCGCAAGATCATCGACAAAACCGGTATCCTTCGATGCCTGCCAGATAACCGGTCCGTCATATGTACCGTCCTCATTAAGCTCTCCCTTTATTATGGCAAAATCGGCCGTACCCTCCGGATATTCGGCATCGAAATTAAAGTTGGCCTCATCCAATATCTTTTTCATCGTAAGGCAGTAAAATCCCGCATAGAATTCCTTTACAGCATATTTCCCGTCAACCGGAGATACGATCACTTTACCGTCTTTATCAAGAGCAGCGAGGGTATAAATATCATCGGTACCTTTATTTATGTCTTCAAGAGGCTCAATATATTCAAGGTCACCGTCAAAGGAGAACATGGGATTCATCTCAACCTTCAGGTTGTCTCCGTCCTTTACGATCCACCCGTTCACTTCGACCATCCTTGATCCCCCGAAACGGTATTCATCATCGTAATAAAGATCATCCTCATCTATGATGTCATCTTCGCCGTCAGCTCCGTCGGCAATGAGCGAATCCTCATATACGTCTGTATTTGAGTATTCCTCAGGAGCTGCATATGAAACCCCGTTCGGGCTCTTCTTCCCCTTTATTACAAGGCTCTTAAGCAGGTGATCCCAGTTAACGGATGTATTCCAGTAATTCATTGCCTTATCGAAACCGGAACCCATGAAACTCATCGTCGGATAAATATTTTTTCCTGTTACTTTACCATTCTGGTCGATACCCTCCCACCTTACGGCTGTTTCGCGGGACAGGCTGTATGGATGCAGCGACAGGGGGACCATGGTTCCGGTTGCGCGGGTATTTACGTAATCTCTTTTGGCATCCGTTGTTGCTTTCACATACATATTCGGATCCTTCCAATAGTCACCGCTTTTGATCGTTATATTACCTCTACCGGTCCAGGGTGACCCCTCATAACCGTTTGGAGGCAGGTTCACTTCCGGATTGTATGTTCCGCCATTGTATTCATCTCCGATCTCATAGCAGTGTGCTATCTCGTGTGCGATCGTCGGAAGCATATCACCATCGGTATATGTGATGATATTGGCAGGCCTGGTATATGTATAACCCTGTAAGTTTCCATCCTCTCCCTGTCTGTATTGAGCGAAGGCAAGTATAATGTCATATTTGTCCTTTCCATTCGATTTGGCCTGCCGCTTGCAGGCAGCTATCCACAGGGCCTTCATACCTTCTTCAGTACACAGATCATACTTTGAAGCATCAAGCTCCTTGCCCTCCGTAACGTTAACATCGGCAACCGGGTAAACATCCTTAAGGTAATCCTTTATAGCTCCTTTTAAATCCTTCCAGTCCATCAGTTCATCGTTAATATCCCTGAACTGTCCGTCCTTACAGCTGTAGGTGCCCGCTTTCGGGGCACCGTTCGTGGTCGCTTTACCCCAATATGCCCTAACAGGCAGTATGAGGACATTAAGGTTCCTGGTATCATAAAAAGATATGCCAAGGTTCTCTCCGATAACCGTACCCTTCTCATTCTTTATACGGAAGTTAAATACTCCCTTGGAAAAACCCTCATTAATATTCAGTGACAGATACCATCCGCTCTCGGGATTACAGTCACTGTCATATAACCTGGTCACTGTTACTTCAAGATTATCAAGTGTATCACACAGCTCGCAGTCATCCGACTCCCTGCCGCCCGAAACGGCTTTTGCTTCAATCGTATAATTCAAAACCGTTTCTTCTGCTTTTTCCTGGGTATAGGATTCTGATCCCGGTATCTTCATCATTATCGCTGTCGTCTTGCAGGCAGCAAAATCCCTGATCAGGGTCTCCTGGCCTCCTTCTCTTTTTGTATGGAGCGATAATCCCTGATTGATCTCGACAACCTCCACCTTTTCCGATGCAGCATCGGCAGCCGGAGTGTCGGCTGCATCTGCCTCTGACTTGTCTTCAGTCAAAGTGTCGGCTGCATCTGCCCCAGTGCTTTCCTGCACAAGAAGCTCATAGCCCGTATCAGCTTCATTATCCTGAAGAAGGCTTTCGGCAAATACCTCATAGTGCATTCCGCCAACGATCATCGTAAGCGTCAGCATCATGCACAAAATCCTCTTCATCATGCTCATTTTTTTCATATTTCCCGTCATTACAGTTCTCCTTCCTGTCTTTATACCTATATCGGGTTCTCTGTTGAAATCTCCGAACAGTTACGAAATAAAGTATACAATATCAAATTTCAAATAACAATCTATCCGCGTCAAAAAAGTCACATCTTCGGCAAAAAATTACGGATATCCGAAGATATCCGTAACATTTTGTCGTGCGGTCGAAGGGAGTCGAACCCTCACACCTTGCGGCACAGGAACCTAAATCCTGCGCGTCTGCCAATTCCGCCACGACCGCTAATGACCCCGATTATATATCGGGGTTGCCCGCCGGCACGAGGCATCAGAAAAAATCCGACAGGATTTTTCTCCTCATATTGTACCGGTATAAATCAACCCGCCGCAGAATTACTGCGGCGGGTATTATATTACCAAATCCTGATGATTTTATCAAGCTCTGCCCCCGAGCCCATGGCTCGAGGGAGCCTGCCCGGCTTTGAGGGCATCAATAAAAATCCGCATGGATTTTTTACATAACTAATCAAGCGCTTCCTTAACAGGTACCTGAACCCTCTTATCGAAGCATTCAAACATCTCGTCGATGACCTTCTCATCTTCCCCGGCGCTAAGCTTGCTTACGAGGGGAACCACGATAAGT
>JBGUQP010000059.1:0-3532 GCA_045131145.1 Lachnospiraceae bacterium
TATCATGACGCCGCATATTATAAGTACTGACATCCGCCCTGTCTTTCTTGAAACGGCAAGGACAAAGAACATGGATATCATCGAACCCGCAAAGGCGGCTGCAATCATGGCAAGGGAACTAAAAGCAAATCCAAAGCCAAGAGACGTAACCATTGCAAGGGCCACGGTAAGCTTGGCCCCCGAAGATATTCCAAGGATAAAGGGACCGGCTATGGGATTGCGGAAGAAAGTCTGCAACAGGAAACCGGACACCGACAGAGCTCCTCCAAGAAGCATCGCGGCAAGGGCCCTTGGAAGGCGGATATCGGTTATTATCCTTGCAGCTGTATCATCTCTCGTCCTTCCAAGCAGGGATAATACTGTATCCCTTAATGATATGCCGACACTGCCTATACAGATATTAAGGACCAGGCAGATAATCACAAGTGCTGTCAGCAGTGCAAATATGATCTTGTATTTTCTCCCAGTATTTTCCTGCATTTTATCCTTCACATCACATGCTTTATAAATATGAGATCTTTATCGGACATATCCTCATCATTGAATATCCTGTCAAAATCACTTATAAGACCGGGTATGCTCATGGTATTCTGAAAGAGGTTATCATCCGTGGTATAAACCCGCCCCTCTTTTACGGCTTTAAAATCCGCAAAGAGCTTATCCTTTTTTATAAGATCATCAACGCTTCCTATACTCTCATCGATAGTTCCGTTGTAGATAAGTATATCAGCATCCCTGGCTCCTGCATAGAAGGCTTCCATCTGCATATTCACAGTCGACAGGGCATTCTCATCTTCCTCACTGTCCGTATCAGGTATATATCTGCCGCCTGCCATGGCTATCATCCTGCTGATATAATCATTGCTCTTGCGTACATTCACAGCCCCGGTAGAGGTAACATAGAAAAAGGCAACTAAAGGTCCGTCGGTATCCCCGGTTAAACCGGTCCCGGCAATAAGAGGAGCCACTTCCTTAAGCTTATCCTCAAATACCTCTTCCGCCCTGTCAGGCTGACCCGTAAGAAGCCCGTAAAGCCTGATCCATTCCATACGTCCAAGAGGATGGGGCTCGTAGCTTGATACTTCGATAAGTACCGGGATCCCCAATGAGTTAAGCTTCTCAATGACTTCCGGCTTGTGATAGATCATTGTATTCTCTATGGCAAGATCACATCCACCGGAAAGGAGCAGTTCGTAATCAGGAGCAGAGTACTTACCTGCGTATTTAAGAGTGCCTGCATCCATTGCCTTAACCGCTGCATCAACACGCCAGTCCTTCTTATCAAGGCCCGTGAATGATAAGCATTTTAATTCATCATCCAGAGAGGCAAATATATCCATTGCCGAAGATGAGACAAGATAGATGTTATTGAATGGTTTACATAATACAGCTGCTTCAGCACCTTCACCGGATGGATCATTTATCTTTACATCTACTCCATCCTCAGGTACCACCACGTAATCACCGGCCTGCTCGATGTGGATATATGCATAACCGTCATCCGAACAGACAGCCGTAAACATTTTGGCGTATTCGGTTTCGATCTCCTTGTTAAAGTCAATCCTGCTGCCGTCTTCCCTTAACAGATTTACGGGAATATGTGCTCCTGAATGACTGACACTGACTTCAATCCCGGAGAGTTCATTTAGCCCGGAACCTGCACCGGTATCTGAGGCCGGTTCATCATTCCCGGAATATTTACTCCCATCGTTTTCAGTCCCGGAACCACTCTTACCGGTCACAGGCGACCAGTCGAACTTAAGCACATACTCTATCTCATGGGGCGTGCTCATGGCCGTGGTATCTGCAATGATTTTTAACTCATCATCATATAACTTTACCGGGATCTTAAAGACAGAATGCCCTTCCACTGCCTCATCACCGGTTAACGGAATATACTTCTCCCCATCCACCAGCATATAGTCGTACCGGTCGGAACTCCATATGATGAAGGCATGTATATCACCATCCTCTATGATGACCTTCGCGGGTGACTTTACCGATGCCTTACCTGTTCCGCCCTCAAGCACAAGGGGTATCTCATACTCACCTTCAGCAGGCTCAGCTTTTCCGGTGTTAACCGTATATCCCGCACAACCAGCCAGTAATATAACCGATAATACAAATAATAAGATTGTTTTTATCCCGGATTTCATACTAAAGATTATATATTATAACCTTCTTCCGTACAATTGCATAAACATACAAAAAAATGTGACACATTAGCTCTGAGCTAAAGTGTCACATTTAATTTTTTGTCACATTATTAGCTATATATGTCTATTCGGCTTCCTTAAGGTCGCTTGTCACGGTAACCTTATGATCGTACCACTTGCCCTTCTTACCTATAAGGGCAACATCGAACTCCTCATCCAAAGCAGGCACGGGAATGTCGAATCCGTTTACGGTCTCTGTGGTCCCGTCATCATATGTTACCTCATCCTCTGTGGGCTCAAGCAGCTTAGCCCCGTCTTTTTGTGCATCATCTGCCGTTCCGGGGAAGAGATTCAATATACCGTCTCCGGCAAGGCTTACATGTATGGTCATCTGACCGTCCTTAACCGTAAGGACACCCATATCCTTATTGGCTTCGTTTACATGAAACATGCTTGAATCGGTGATGAATTTTGCTTCGTACTTACCGTCAGGGATCTTGTCCTCTGCTTCAGCATCTTCCGCTGCTTCCTCACCGTCACCTGCATTAATTGATTCTGATTTCATGGCATCCGCAACATGGTTTACATAAACTTCCTGAACTCCTTCAAGTCTTCCGAGGCCTGCGATCTGGCAATCAACATCCTCAAAGCTGTCTTCAAGAGAGAACTTGCTCACCCATGAATCCTCAGTTTCACCTGCCATATCATTGTTTGCATGATCACCGGCAACTACCATGAGAGGACGGAGATAAACCTTTTTGTATCCTGCTTCCTTAACCTTGTCTATAACGACATCACATGCCGTATCTTCAGGCTCACCCTCAACAGTTCCTATAAAAACGTTATCATACTTAAGCTCGGCCATCTGGGTCTGCATCTGGCTATAGGTCACATTGGCCGTATGTGAAGTTCCGTGTCCCATAAGGACAAATGCAACTCCCTCCTTTGCCGCTGCGTTTACATCATCAAAGCCGGCATCTACGGCAGCAGCCTCTGTAACATAACCGGAAACAGCTTCCTTATCCTTGTTTATAACGGTAGCATCGGCTCCCACTTCACCGAGAAGGGGCTCGCCAACCTTAACCGATTCGAAATTCGAAGCATACTGAGTGAGCATATCCATCATTTCATCATACTCGGCTCCGTGCATAAGATGTGTGGGCTGGACAACAAGGTTCTTAACCCCGTTATCTACCGCACGGTCAAGGGCCTGCTTCATGTTATCGATCTTCTCACCGTCACGGGCATTGACATGGTTTATGATTATCTGGGCAGTAAATGCACGTCTTACGGACCAGTCGGGATTAGCCTTCGCGATCGCCTTCTCGATGCCGCCTATATCTTCCGCACGGCTGTCATTAAAGGATGTTCCGAAG
>JBGUQP010000060.1:0-2182 GCA_045131145.1 Lachnospiraceae bacterium
GGTTTCACTGGCAAAGCTTGAGAAGCGTAAGGCAGCTTCCGAGCAGATGCAGAACGCCATAGCCGATATGCAGAAGGGTGATTCCACCAAGATCCAGGATATGAGCAAGGATACGGAAAGCGCCAACGAGCTTAATAAGGCCCTTATGGGCGATGAAGAGGAACCGAAGGGTTTCTTCGGTAAGCTTGGAAATATCTTCAAGGTAGCTTACGGTAAGCAGGAAGATACAGGTGATGATTTTATCAAGGAAAATCAGATAGAGGTACCTGTGCAGGTTGGACTTGAGAGTGACTATTACACGCAGGTATCCGGTGCCGGTATTAAGGAGGGCATGACGGTCCTTGTCCAAAGTACAGAAGAAGCACACAATCCCTTTGAGATAATGATGGGGTTGTGATAATCCAGGGTCATAATCCTCACCCACTCGTCAAGCTTGCTTGGAAGAGAGGGTGAGAATTCATGACCCGTCACAACCCCGAACAAGAAGTGGAACGTAGTGACACGGGATTGTGAGGGGTTGCAGGATCGCGAGAGTGCGAAGCACGGAGCGGTCCGTCCGGATTATCACAGCTTAGAGATACAACAGATATGAAGAAAAACAACGAAGTAAAATTAGATGAACTGATAATCGAAGATATCACCGACTCCGCTCCCGACCTCGCACCTGAGGAGCCTTCAGCTTCTTCTGTTCCAAAAGCCAAGAAAAAGAAGAAATCCAAAAAGAAGAAGCACGAGGCCAAAGAAGCTATAACTCCTGAAGCCCCGATAGAAGAGACAGCAAAAGATCCGGAAAAAGAACAGGCAGAAGAGCCAACTGAGAAGATACCGGAAGAATCCGAAGAAATATCAGAAGAGCCGGAAGAGGTCAGTGAAGAGATATCGGAAGTATCTGAAGATCCGGCAGTCGAGAGTAAAGAAGATAAATCCGAGGCTGAGACAGAAGAAAAAGTTACGATAGAAGTAGCCTCAACGGACGAGAATGATACGGCATCCGGGGATGACAGTGACATCGTTATCGACATGCAAGGTATCATCAAGCGCTACTTTATCGGCCAGCCCAATGAGCTTGAAGTCCTGCACGGTATCGACATGAAGGTACGACGCGGTGAATTCGTTGCGGTCGTAGGCCAGTCAGGGTCCGGTAAGTCAACCCTTATGAACATGATAGGTGCCCTTGACCGTCCCACGGAAGGTCAGTATTTCCTTGACGGAGTGGATATGTTTGCTGCCAAGGATAAGGACCTGTCGGCAATAAGATGTAAGAAGATAGGATTCGTATTCCAGACCTATAACCTTGTTGCGAGAACATCGGCTCTTAAGAATGTCGAGCTTCCCATGTTATACGCAGGCATGTCAATGAGTAAACGGAGCAAGCGTGCGAAGGAGCTCCTTGCCATGGTCGAGATGGAGGACCGTATGAGGCACCAGCCCGATGAACTTTCGGGAGGACAGAAGCAGCGTGTAGCCATAGCCCGCGCCATGGCCAACGATCCTGCGATAATCCTTGCGGACGAGCCTACGGGAGCGCTTGATTCCATGACAGGCCGTCTTATTATGGATATCTTCCACAGGCTGCACGACGAACAGGGTAAGACGATAATCCTTATCACCCATTCGCCTGAACTTGCCGACGAATGTGAACGGATCCTGACTCTTAAGGACGGAAATATAATTAACGAGAGAAAGGGGAGTGGAAAAGTTGCTGTTCTTTGAGAACCTGCTTCTTGCATTTACGGCTTTACTTACAAATAAAATGCGGTCTCTCCTTACGATGCTCGGTATAATAATCGGTATAGGATCGGTTATTGCCATAGTAACTGTAGGTAATTCCCTCACCAATTCGATAACCTCCGAGATGGCGGGCATGGGTGCCAACAACATAATGGTAGGTATCCAGCAGAGGGAGTCGGAGGATGAGGTCGATGAGACGGGTATGAGGTATGAGGGATACTATTTCCGCAAGAATCCTTCTGATGAAGACCTTATAACCAGGGATATGATAGCATCGCTGGTTGATGCATTTCCCGATGAGATTAAGGATGTCTCTGTCGAATCAAACCTTGGACAGACGAAGGTTGAGAACGGAAGGAATTACGCCAACATCAATTTAAGGGGCGTCAATCCGGGGTATTTTACCGCTTCCAATATCAAGATGGCTGCCGGTAATGAAATAAGCCAAAGG